>JABJPQ010000362.1 GCA_018663815.1 Halobacteriovoraceae bacterium
CTAAAAAGTTAAATTCATTTGAGTTATACTTTAACCAATGAGAACCAAAACTCTCCATGACGATAACGACAACATTCATTCGATCAAGTTCAAGTTTTTTATTTTTAGTTGTCTTTCTTTTAATTAAATTTATTAACTGCTCTTTTGGGGTATCACTAACATCCCACCCTAAAAAATCATTAAAGGCCTGATGAATTCCATTTTGGTACCCCATACTTTCGGCCATGCTAAAATCTGAGCGATTTGACTGAACTCTTAATTTTATCGTTTTCTCTAAAGAGACAAGTCCATTTACAGCTGCTTGATTCACAAACTCACTCTCAGAAAAGTCAGAATACTTTGGAGCAAGTACTAATGCTCCGTACCCTCCTCGCAAAGCTCCGGCCATTAAAACAAATGAAAAAATAAGCAGTACCAGATATTTTAAAGCTCCACCTGAGAGAACTCCTGTTTTTGTCATCACTTTAGGAAATAAAACACGGCTAATCTTTATCAAAATAAAAATCCAGCCAACTAACCCGACCAGCACATACTCAATAGGATAGTTTTTCCAAATCGTTTCCAATAAAGCGGCCGTATCATCTTCCAAAAAGCCAAAAATTAAAATGTTAAAATGATCTTGAAAATATGAATAAAATCCCAAGTCAGCAATCAACAACAAAGGTAATACAAGCCCATAAAACATAAAAGCAATAATTTTTAAACTTTGGTACACATTATAAATAAATAAGTTTTTTAATAATGAGACAGGGATCAATATTAAATAAAAAGGAAGTAATAAGTACGACAGGACGAGTGTGTCATATTTCCATCCAATAAAAAAAGCCAAGATCAAGTCTGTTTGAAACCGAGCCAGATGACTCAACTCACCAAAGTATCCTATAAAAAAGGTACGGAATGCAAACATTAAAAAGACGAAGAATACATAAAATAAAAGAAGTCTTACTAAGCCCTTAAACAAAAAATCTGTTCTACTCATTTTACTTACCATTAATGCGCTAACCTTATATTACAATAACTTTTACTAAGAGTAATTCATCACACAGAATAACTGTAGTAACGGACTCAGGTTCAGTAAAAAAGTACTCTCATATACTACTTCTCATTTGAAAATTTGCAAAGTTTAACTATACTTTAATGAGGAGAATTATTGTGAAACTTGAACTTAAACCAGAGCAAAAACTTAGCATCTTGCTGGTAGATGACGAAGCTGATATTAGAGAAACACTTCGCATGTTCTTAGAGATGATGGAGCTATTTGACTTTATCGTTGAAGCTGCTGATGGCTCAGAGGCAACTCGAAAATGCCAAAACCAAGAGTTTGATATCATTATCACAGATCTTCTCATGCCCAATGTAAGGGGGATTGAGTTTATTCAAAATTTTAAAGCACAACAAAGTAGAAAGAAAAAAGACGATATCACTCCCATTATTATTTTATCTGCAAACGTAACGGGTGAAGAAGTTACCAAGGCAATCCATTTTGGTGTCAAAAATGTCATTACAAAGCCATGTACTGCTGAAGAGTTTATCTCTAAAGTCACTGAAGTACTCATGAAGTATAAAAGAAATAAAATTCGAGTTTTAAAAGATTAAAAGAGATTACTTTTTATAGTCTAGCATTAAAGTAGTTGCGAATTTCTTGTTTATTGCCCTTTACTACATTGACGCGATTAACTTCATTCTTATTTTTCTGTTTCTGCACACGATCAAAAACAATTTCAATTTCGCTTTCAATAGTTCCAGTTAGGCTATTTTGTTTATTTTTAACGGCTATGGAAGCGTTTGCATCTTTAATAAGCTCTCTAAGTAAAATCAAGTTGATACTTGTTTCTGAGGATGGTTCTTTGCCGTTTAGCACACCTAATTGATCTTCATTAAAGCTATAGTTTTTAACTTGAACTTTACAATAGGCAATACCACCTAACGATTTACTTCTCACTTTAACCACTCTATCTACCTCAACAAGAGCTGAGCAATCCATAGCAAAAGACATGAGGTTATACAAAAGTTGCTCTAACGCTTCATGGGATGAGTTAATCCAAAAATCATCATTTAAAGATGTGTCTAATAGGATCCCTGCTTTAAATGCTTGAGCCTGCATACGGTCAAGTACCGTATTAAAACTTAAATTAAAATCAGATGATTCTTTAGTTTTTTCAGCAGCGATCGTATCTATTTCAAATCTTTCATTTGAAACATTATTCATCTGCAAAAGTGAGTTTTCTGCTTGAATATTTTCTTCCACTAACTTGTTAAAGCTATGCTCCACAGCAAGGCGAGTTTCTGGCATCTCTATTGAGTCAAAAACCTGAACAGCGGTGCTGATAAAACCCTCTAAAGGAATCTCCCCTTTTTCCACCGCGACACTCATGGCTTCAACTTCATTAAACTGTAATCTTCTTAATTTACGATTAAAGAAAAAGGCTACAGCGGCTAAAAGCAGAGCAAACTGTCCTAGAAATATTCCTGTAAAACTTAAGCTTTGTGTTGACTCAATAGAGCTAACCATTGCTAGAACTTGATCTTCCAAGCCCGTTTTTAACTCTTCTAGCTCTGAGTACTTGGTAATTATATTTGATTGAGTAATATCAATCTCTTTGGCCATGGCCATTGTATTCACTTTATCAATTTTTTGTTCAAACCAATGAAAGTCACTTTGAAGATTATTTATCGTTTTTAAAGCACCTTCACTTACAGAGAGAGACAACAAACCTTGTTTTACTTCATTCAAACAGTCGCCTGTGGTTGATCTAAAATCACTTGTTAAGTAATCAGAACGAAGATCTCTGATCATCAAGGCCGTAAACGTTTGAGTGATTCTTTGGAAGCAAATTCCAACTCCGTTATTTAATTTTAAAAAGCTTGTCTGCTGAGAAAGAAGATTATTGTTTAAAATGGAAATCCCAAATATCATACCTATCGCAAGTATTCCCATTCCCATAATCGATTTGGTTTTTAGCAATTTTTCTTTCATTTTAATCCTATGCACGGTGATCTGCGAGTCCTTCATGACTGCATAACTATTGTCGCAATAGCGTGTTATCTTCGTCAAGGAAGGCAATATATTCTCACCTATTTTCGGGGGTTTACCTGTAATAATTACAGTCTTAATTGAAGAAATTACAATGACGTACATTTATTTCCGTAATACTCTAGTTGAGAGTTATAATTTTAGGTAATTATGAAGCTGAAACGACTAAAACTGACCCCATTTCTCGCCTTTTTCCTTTTGAGTTTTTTTACTCATATTGGGTTCATACAACTTAGTTTTAAGCCCAGCTCCAACTTTAAGACTCCCCCTCTTTCTTTACATAAATTTAAGCTAAATAAGCTTAGAACTGTCGGTACTAAAAAAGGTGTTAATAAAAAAACCTTTTTTGCGAAAAAACAAAAATACAACTTAAAAAATCTGGCCTTGCCAACTCCTACCGTCACTCCACCAGGGCCTCAACAAAGAAAAAAGAACAAAAAAAACAAAAACACTTTTAAATCTCTCAATATTAACCGTAAAAATATTTCCCAAATTTTAAAAACAACTCCTCCTGGATATTTAACTCCTAAACAGGCCCTCTCGGCTTTAAGCCAAACGGACGTCGATATTAAATTGGAGGTTCCTAAAGGAATTCCGGTTGATCAATTAAATAAGCATGAACTTGTTTTTTATAGTTTTCAAAAAAGAGCTTTTTACGCTTACGCAAACTCAATCCAAAAAGAATTAAATAATTTTGAACGGAAAAATCCACATTTAAGATTTCCCTTTACTCAAGACAAGCAAAAATTAGCCGGCAGAGTTTATTATGATAAAAATGGGGATATTTTAAAAATTGAAACGCTTCAATGGACTAATGTCGAAAAACTTCAAGCATTATTTATGCAAGTTTTACAAAATATGAGTTCTCTTCCCAACCCTCCAAAAGAGATTCTCGAAGACGAGTCTTTTGCCATTAATTTTATTTTAACTATTAATACTTAATTGTTAACAATGATTTGTTTAAAAATGATTTTAAATTACTTACTTTGGTGAAGACATTATCAGGTATCATTTCATTTGTTATTTGGTGAGTCTCTTTTCTTAAGCTTAATAATCTTTTTGGCGTGATCTTCTTAACGGGAATAAGGTCTAATAAGAATTGGTGCTCAGCTAGCTTTTTTTGGTAGTAGCTATTTAAATTTTCATCCGAGCCAATAATTTCTTCCACCCGTTTAATATCTTTTGCCTTTATAGTCTTATTTACATATGCACCAATAAGAGCATAGTCATAACGTCCTTCTAGTTCCATGACAACATCTCCTCGTTATTAATTTTTTTATCAATTAAGAGTTCATGTTTAGCATTGTGAAATAACTCCAACACGCGATGTCTTTCCATTGAAAAGATTTCTTGCAGATCCTCTATTTGAAATTTTTCTATTTCTTTTAGATACATGACTGCTCGTTTATTCACTCCAATGCGATAAAAGCTCTCAAATTCCAAAAGATTTTTGCGATTCTTCCCAGACAATTGAGGAATTCTTTTTTGACATAACTCAAAGACTTCTCGAAAAAGCTCTTTTAGTAGGTACCTACGGATACTTGATCGCTCTTTTGAATCAGAGCTGTCAAAGCTTTCTTTTAATAAAAAATCTTTATCTTGCATGAGATAAACCGTATACGCATCAATAATAACTTGTTCTGCCTCAAGCTCATCACCCATAAGCGCAAATGCCAGACCATAAACTCTTGGCAATAGGGAGTCAATAATTGAAACAAGTTCTTCTTTTCTCATAGAGAAATTTTAATTTAACTGGCTTACTAAAGCAAACGCTGTTCTCCTCTAAATAATATCAAGTACTTAAAAGCACTTCTAAACTTGTCACTACCAAAATAAGCCATAGATTAATGTTTTTTCAGTAAAGACCGATAAACTTACAAGGTTAATAAAATCAAGGAATTGTTTATGAGCTTTGTACTAAAAAAAATAACTCTCGTACTCGTAGCACTATTGTTATTTAGTTGTACCCCAAACCAAACTTCTTCATCTTCAGATGATGATGATCCTGTTGTTGTGGTGACGACTGGTGGCGAAGATGACCCCGATGATAATACAGTCATTACAGATCCTAATTGTACTGGAACAAGTACTGATGGGACAGGTGAAGGCCCTCCCATTTACAAAATGAACTTATTTTTAGCAGGTCACCAATCATGGGTTCCCGGAAACTATACCGACCCGCTTGCGCTTCAAACAAATATAAGTATTGTTGAAGCAAGTAAGATGTTTCAATCAGATGCTAGAGTAAGAGTTAGGCTGAGAGTCAAATCTCAACCCTACCCAACTGCTGGAGATATTTATTGCTTAGGTCGCCAGACTGGTAGAGTTGGTGATTCCCACCCTTACACAAAACTACGATTTGCTATTCACTTAAGAGATATCCTTTGTGAAGTACCAGACCCAAATGATTTAACTAAATGTAACTCTGGTTTTTATCTTGGAACTCGTTATAGAACGCAATTTATAGATCCTGTAAATGTTGACTCTTGTTCACCTATTATTGATATTGGATCATTGAGAAATCAAACAGTCTACGGAACAACAATTGAAGTTGAAGACGTAAAAGCTGATAGCACATGCCAATCAAATGAAACTTATTGTCCGGCTGAAAGAATTGTTCGAGCGGCAAGTTGTTGGAGCATGGACTTACAAGTTGCGACTGATTATACCCAAGATTTTAAATAGCTTTACCTCTTGTTTGCGCTAGGTAGGGCTGAGTCGTACAATTGCAGCTCTTTTTCTAGCTCTTTTTCTAACTCCCCGTCTCGCATGGCACCTTTAAGAGTTGGCTTTGAAGTATCAAAAACTTGTTGATTATGACCTTTATCTAACTTCAATAAAACCAAAAAGTACTGTGCTAAAATCTTATCACAACGTTTTTGGTAACCTGGATATAAAGAACTATTCACCTTTGCTTTCTCATATTTTTTTAAATTACAAAGTGAATTCTCTCCAGAGTAAAATCCCATTAAAGAGCCATCTTTTTTATATTTAATTGAAACCTCGGGTTTTTCTAAAGAAAGCTGAAATTTAGCTAAAACCTCTTCCGAAAAATGAAAGCGCTTAAAGATATATTTTGAGTGGGTTCTTAAACCATGCTGACATTCATACTCTGTTTTTCTTTTATACTCAGTGGTGACTAATCGATGTCCCTCTTGGCAAATTCCCTGGGAATTATTTTTTTCAGTTTCCATGGCCAGACAATAGGACGTTAATATTGCAAAAACTAATGTAAACTTTAACATCAAGACTCCTTGGTTATTTTTTAGCATAAGAATCAGGAATAGCTGATTTTTGTCTGGTCCAGCTCGATGTTCTCCCAAATAAAGAAATACCAACATAACCGCGCAAGTCTAGTTTATCAATTGACTTCATAGTCATCTTAGCCGAATAAGTCTTTCCTTTTTTGGGATCATAGATTTTTCCACCACTCCAAATATCTCCATCAAACTTAAATCCATGCAGGTTTTTTAAGTTCATTAAAGATCGTTTTTGGAGTTTTTCATCTGGGTTTTCAATATCTAATTTGATTTTTACTTTCCCTTCGTGAATTTCTTTGAGCCATACTAACTTGCCAGCAAATTCCTCCCCCTCTTTATATACCTCAATAACTCCGGTCTTACTTTCTGAAAGCCAGAAGCCTAGAATATCATCAGCTGAAAATTTTTGCGCTAAACAAGGAGTACTAAAACTGATCAGCGATAGTAAAACAAAGATTCTTTTTAAAAGCATATGAGACCTCAACCAATAATCCAGGACATGTTATGTTTATTTCATTCACTCCACCACCTAATAGATCGAAGGCAATAAAACGAACATTATCTTGATAAAGTTCCTGAGCTAATTTATCACAGATAGTTTTTAGTTTACTAGGTAGTTCAATTTTATCAAATTTTGCTCCTTGGGCAATATTTGCTAGATACTCTCCCTTGGTAGGTACTTTAATAATAGTACCCAATTCTTTTCCATCAAAATAAATAGAGCGATACTCCCCATTGTAAACATCTTTAATAAAGGGTTGTGCAACGATAGCACCTCCAAACTCACTCACTTTTTGCTTAAATTTTTCTTCTAACTGAGAATCATGTAAGTCAACTTTTTCAACTCCAATACCTGAGTAAAGGTCGAGGGGTTTTAAAATCATTTCCGAAAAATTATTTTGAATGAGGGTATGACTAAATTGTTTAAACCCAGATAAAGAACTTCCAATAAAGCTAAGATGGCTATGAGATAAATCTTTATAGGCCACAAGCTTCTCGTTATACTTCATTATTTTTAAAGGACTATTTAAAACCTCACAAGATGTCTTATTTTGTAAAAAATCTAACATCCAAAGATAGCGTTGATAACGTGTATCGTAGGGAGGATCAATTCTCATATGGATGACATCTGAAGAGCAAATCTCTTTTTCAAAGTGATTTGTTTTTTCGAAATGAGCAAGATAGCACCCATCTTCTTTAAACTCCCCTACAAACTCATAAAGTTTAAGTTTGGTATCACTCTCATTGGTCACAAAGAAATCTTCTTCAAACATTAAATATGATTCAATTCCTCTTTTTTGAAAGCTCAAGGCCATCATAAGAGTAGAATCTTTTCTTATATTTAATTTTGAGAGTGAGTCAATAAAAAAGATATGGGCCATTACATTTCCTTTGCTAACATTTTTAAAAAGTCTTCTTTCTTATTATGTTTTTTTGCAAGATGAATCAACTTTAAAACATATTTTTTTAATCCTAGTTTGGATTTAATATAAATTTCTGCTAATAGATCTTGTTTTGCTTCATAGGTTCCAAAAGCTGCAAAACGAGCATTATTCCACTGTTCAGTTAATGGCCAGCATTTAGCAAGACTTAATTTTTGGCATTGCTTTTTTATATTGGGAATAAAAATATTTTTCAAATATTTATTCATGACCTGAGGGGCATCATCATTCCCCTGATACAAAAGATTAAGCTCTTTAGATGATTGAGTTATCAGCATATTTATTTCTTTTTTCTTTAAATTTAGTTGTTTTAACTTCTCTAACTCTAATTGATTGTATTGAAAATAATCTTTTACTAATTGAGC
>JABJPQ010000679.1 GCA_018663815.1 Halobacteriovoraceae bacterium
AAAATCTGAATTAGCAAAGGAAACTGACCTGAGTTTTCTAGCAACATTTGATGAAACCAATATTAGAAAAATATACCTTAAGCATGTTGATGAGGTATACACCAGAGCAAAAAATCAATATCAGGAGTAAGCGTTATTTAAATTTCCTGAACGAAGTATTTTTTATTTTGAAAAAGGTCTTTTTTAGATTCAAGGTAATCTTTAGCTTTATTTACATTATCAAAGATTCCAACTCCAACTCGGTACCATTTGCCTTTACCAGGAATTGAAACTTCGTTGATGATGACATCATATCCTTTAATAATAAAACTATCTGCAAACTCTTGCGCATTAGCCTTACTTTGATCGGCATATAATTGTATCGTATATTTTCCTGCATACTTAGCATCTCCAGTATCTTGGACTCGAGATTCCTTAGCGATCACTTCTTTTACTTGCTTTGGCTCTTCTTTTGTTTTCTCTACCTCTATTTTTTCATTTGCAAGTTTGGCCATTTCTTCTTTTAAGCGAGCTTCCATTCCATTTTCAGATTTGTCAGTAACAGCTCCATCACTTGAACCATCATCTTTAATAGACTCTTCGAAGTTACTTTCCCCCTGAGGCTCAACCACTTTATCTACATACTCTTCTTCAACCGATTTCAAATTTATATTTTGAACATCTTCATCTGTATACTGATCATGTTTAATTGATAGCTGTTTGCCGGTTCTAATACCCAAAGTAAAAGAAATTACAGCAATAAGGATAATAAAAATAAAAATAAGAATTACTTCTTTCTTTTCAAAAACGAATAATTTGTTGTTGTCTTCCATACAACTATTTTATAACTCCTCTTAACTTGGTGCAATCTCTTTACTTTTTATTCGGTTAAAAGTTTACTTTTTTTACCTGTCTTAAATTGTCACTTTCAGAAAAACAAGAAAATACAATAACTTAAATCCCCATCGTACTTGGCACCTCATGTGCTTAAACACTCAAGAAACGTACACACAAGCCCAATAGCTACTTAAACCAGGGTAAGCACTGAATCACACAAAGGAGAACGAAATGAAACAAAACAAAAAAATCGCAAAGAATCAAAAAGGACAAGGGGTAATGGAGTATGTCATTCTCACCAGCTTAATCGGAATTTTTTGCCTAGCTGCTGTAAAGAAGTTTGGAAAATCACTTGATACCAGACTAAATCAGATCGACAAAAAGATTAAAAGAGAGCTTGTTATAAAGTAATGTATTTTCTAACTTTGGCCATATCCTTTAGTATTCTTTTAGCTATGTTTAAGACAGGCCATAGTGTTTTACACAAAGTAAACTGCATCGACACGGCAAAGAATCGCTCCCTTCATTACATTCTTAATCAGGCAGTTTCCCCGGTGAGACTTAAAAGTTACTCTTGGTGCTCAAAATATTCAAAAGTCAGAGTAAAACTAATAGGAAAAGTTACTAATGAATGAGAGAGGAAGCACGACACTATTTGGTATTTCCCTTCTTATACTGATCAGCTTAATTGGATTACATATATTGTCTAAGAGAATTAATGAGCATAAAGATTTGCACTCAAAACAATCTCTTTTATTATGTACAAAAAAAATTAATGGTGAAACACAACAGTACATAAAGAAAATCCAGCGCTACAACAAAGCATTAAAACTATTAACGCTTGGTAAAGCTATCAGTCTCTTTATTCCTGGTGCTAACGTTGCAACGAGTAGTGGCATGCGCCAGGCAATTAAAGTACTCAAGCTCATTCAGCTTAAACTCGCTTTTTCATATGTGAAAAACATAACCATTGAATTTAACAAACACTGTTATTTTTCTCCCAATTTGCTTATTACTCCATTCCAATACAAACTTGTAGGTTTCTCTCGTAACAAATTTAATGAAGCCCTACCACGAGGTAATAAATGGAAAATAAAAACACTAAAAGGAAAATATATCATTATAACAATCATCAACTTAAAATCAGGAAAAATTATTTCCAAAATTCACGAGGTGAATTTATTGTCGAAACTGCCTTTTTTATCTCTTTAATTTTTTTCTTTATCATGACCTTCTTAAGTATGTACTCGAACATACATGAGAGTGAGACTCGACTCACTAATAAGTTTAAACATTCTTGGAATAAACTGGAGAGACAATATGCAAAAAAAAGATAATTCAATGAAGATAAAAATCATCTTCCTTTTTATGATAAGTAATCTAAGTATATATCTACTTTCCTCAAGCGGAGAAGTTAATCCCTCAAGTGCACCAGAGGACTTTTCATTCGAAAAGAAAGGATACATAGAGCTTAAAATACGGGCAAACCTTTTAACTTCATTTGAGCTAAACAAAGCAATTTCTATTCTAAACCATAAAAATGAACTTATTGTTCCCTACGCTCAATTACGGGAAAAATTAAAAAAAGAGCAATTAGAAGCTCTCTCACCTAACCCCACGACAAGTGAATATATAATCTATCTTCCACAAAAATACATAAGCCAAGTTTTACAGATGAAGAAAAAAAAGATCCTTCCCTACGGGGTCAGCTACAAAAAACCACATCATACGAAAAAACAAAGGAGTCATTATGAAATCACTCTGTAGCTTATACACATTCCTCTTTTTACTATCTGCACATGCAACACAAATAAGAATTATTCATCTTTCAAAAAACACCCAGCAAGCTGAGCTTGTTAGGTCCATCTTTGTAAAGAGGTACTCAGTACCAAAAGGCTTAATTGAGATAAGGGAGTCTGCAGAATGTCGGTCTTTAGATCAAAGATT
>JABJPQ010000120.1 GCA_018663815.1 Halobacteriovoraceae bacterium
CCAACTTGTTCCAACCCTTGATGTGCTCCCCATATTATTAAAGGCACTTTATATCTTACAGATGTTTGTACTGGAAAGGTAGTTTGCCCAGCTAATATTGGCCAGTAGATACTTCCAAAATGTCGAAGTGTATTTTTGGTTATTTTTTTAACAGAGTTAGGGTTCACATTTTGATAGAGAATGTCACAATCAAATTTTATTCTTAAGTTAGCTAGATTTCTTATTCCAAGTGGTGTGTTAAAATATTTATTATAAGTTACTAATAATGGATTAAGTTTTAGTTTATTTCTAACTAAATGCAAAATATAGTATGAATCATGCGCTCCTGAAACAGGAACTATACAGTCATAATTTTCCCCATTTGTACTACGATATGGTGCTACTAATTTTTTTAATTCATCCCATCTATAACTCCAGTCTAGAGAGTCTTTCTCTTCATGAATGCGGCACCCGGAACAAATGCCTTCTCCATCAATAACCAGCCCTAATGGATGAGATTCTCCATAGAGGCAGCGTCTGCAAAATATAATATCAGCCATTATTTAATTATGTATATTGTGAGGGTATTAATCGAAACTATTGTTTGAAGAGTTAAAAATGGGCAGCACAGCTAATTGGTTAAATATGTCAAAAATCAATCAACTTGAAGACTTAATCATAAAATGCACTCGTAGTTGGAAAGAGTTAATCCTCAAATTAAAAAAACAATTGAATGAATGACTCTCAATTGGTGTTTGATCACGGTGCAATCTGTTTTTGGCCTGTGAGATAAAAATTAGCAACTGTACCTTAATCAATCCCTTTAGGTACAAAGCCAGTATTCTTAATTATTTTCCTAAATATCAAAGAGCAAAGCGATTCAAAAAAATGAATAGGAGTCCTTTTAAATTTATATCGATACCTTTTAGGACAAATATCCTAAGGGGCTCTCTGACAAAAGGAATATAGATAAAAATACGAATCATTAACTTTTTTACAAATTATTGGAAGAAAAAACGAACCAGTAACCCGATTTAACTTACCTTTTTAATCATTCTGAATATGATAGAAAGAGCCTAAGTTTGCCTAAGCTTAAAAGGGCTTTAGCAAATGATGTTCCAGCTGGGACAATGTTTAAATAAGAAGTGGAATAAATTACGAGGCTTGATGTGCTTACAAAAAGTAATCGAAGTGTTTCATTTCTGGGGTAGGATCAAGGTAATTCCTGAAATCTTGATAGCATCCAGACTTTAAGTAAAAAAATCACTTTTAATAATAACTTTTCTCAACATAATAAGGAGTTCTAATGTATGTTTTGTTAAGTTCTTTCTTATACCTCTGAAGAGAATGTTCTTTGTAGTTTAAAAAGTTCCCTAGAGCTACTGCTGAAATCTTTTTGTCTGCCAACAATTTATCAATTTTATTTACCTCGTTTAAGCCCCCAAAAGGGATCAACGGTATAGTTGTAGGATAAAAACAGCTTATTATATCCATATTAAAACTACTTGGATAACCTTCATTAGCCCAATCAATAATCATCAACTCAGATATTAATTGAGATAACTCATTAAGGTGATATTCTTTCAGTCTTAATGAGGTATTGTTACGATAATCCAACCATTCAATTAAGTTGTTATCACATGAAACAGGCATTACACCAATAATAGCCTGTTGGCCAAGATTTTGAGATAATTTCTTTAAAACATGGTGACTGTTGTGTAATAAACTATCTACACAAATTCTGTCTGCACCCAGCTTTATCACTTTGAGACCGTCATCAATAGAAGCAATCCCTCCACCATAGATTAAAGGCGTTTCTAAGCATAATGAGGAAAGTTTTTTAATTAGCGAGAAATCTGGTCCTAATGCGTTTTTAGTACGATCAATTGAAAGTATAATAATCTCGTCTGCTCCCCAACGATCTAAATTTTCAACTATACATTCAGGTTTGCCTAAGGGTAAATAACGCTTATATCCAATAGATTGGATGGCCCACCCATTTTTAACAATAACAACACCAACCAATCTTTTTTTAAGCACCTTCTACTACCCCATAAATCAGATTTAGCAATAACTTTTTACCAGGCATTTGACTTTTCTCTGGGTGAAATTGTAGCCCGATTGTGTTTTGATTACGAATCACAGATGCAAATTTGCTATGA
>JABJPQ010000141.1 GCA_018663815.1 Halobacteriovoraceae bacterium
AAAAAAATGATCCAAAAACACCAATTAAAATGAGTTCCAGACTCACCGGAGTCGCTGATCCCGACAGAATTTCCGGTAATTTAAAAAGAATACTCCCCAGAATAACTGGAAGCGAAAGAAGAAAAGAAAAGCGACTTGCCTCTAAACGATTCATACCCAAAAAGCGGGAAGTTGTTAATGTAATACCAGAGCGGCTAACACCAGGAAAAATGGCTAAGCTTTGAGAAAGACCTATGAGGATAGATTTTTTAAATCCCTTTACCTGGGTTAAATCAAGGTCTCCCCTATTTTTTCGATCCGCGATATACATTAAGATTCCAAAGAAAATAAAATTAAAACCAATAAAAAGAGGACTTCGCCCATAAGTAAGTGCAGTTTTTTTAATAATTAAAATGAGAATAAATGAAAAGAAAGTTGAAATTAAAAAATTCTGGCAAAACACAGTATCTTTTAAATTTCGATCCATAATAATTTTTTTAGTCTCGAGGATTAACCGCAAGACTTCTTGATGAAAATAAAGGATTACCGCAATAGCAGTTCCTAGGTGCATCATTAAATCAAACAAAACCCCTGGGTCTTGTAATTTAAAAAAATATGGTATCAAAGCTAAATGGCCGCTTGAGCTTACAGGTAAGAACTCAGTTACACCTTGAATAAAGCCATAAAACATGGCCCAATAAATATCCATAATTATACCGTTACTGTTTTGCGTATATTAAAAAATTTAAAATTACGTTTTTCAAGAGCATTAAGAATTTCGGAAAGATTTAAATAAAGCTTCTTATTCTTCAACCTATTCTCCTCAAGAACTCTTTTTAGCTTATTAATATTTGTCATAAGAGTTATTATATTTTTTTCGTTATTTTTTTCTAGCATGACCTTTCCAACTAAGTAGTATCGTTCATAAATCGTTTGTGCTAACTGGTAATTTTCAAAAGAGATGTCTTTTTTAAATCCTTGCATAAAAAGATCGGCGTTATCCATCTTTGCTGTTGATTTACCAGCGCTAAACTCAACACTACGGACATGTGGCCCCCACTTGGCAGAGTGAATATTTTGAGAAGTGCGATAGACATACCCTGGAGATGAGCTCAGAGGTATAAATGAGTACCACGTCGACTTACCTCTTTGATGAGTAAAGAGAGCCCCTTCTTTATTTCCAAACTTACCTGTTTGAATATTTTGGATTTTATCTTCCACTAAACGCTCAACTTTTTCACGAAAATCACGAAACCCCATGAGCATAGGACCTTGCTCCATAACAAAAGAGTAAAGGTTATCAAAGTCTAGCGAAAAAGTGGCACTAAGAAGATTCTTTGTTTCTAGCGCAAGCTGTTTATTTTCTAGTTTTGTTTTCTTTTTAAAATTTTTATTTTCTAAAGAGACATCATTAACAAATGCGTAAATTTCGGGTTGGAAAATCTCACTTAATAAATTAAAACGAACAAAATCTTTAAATAGTGAAAGTGTAGAAAACTTTTTTATGACCTTTAACTCAATCAAATCACCTGTGTCTTTATTGACTAAAACTATTCCAAACTTTAGAAGGCGTTTCTTATTTTCAATTTCAATTTGAAAAGCGGGTAAACTTATCATTGATCCTGACAGGTCATAATTCATATTTAAAAGGCTAGAGTGAACCTTATTTGAATAACTCCAAGGTTTTAGCTTTCTACTGACTTCAGTAACCGGAATCTTTGGCAAAATCTCTAAACCTTTTACAATGGGAGAGACTAAATAAGAAAAGGTAAACAAGGGCAGAACAAAGATGGTCAATAATATTGAATTGAAAAGACTTGGGTTATACAAGTGAGTTTTTGTTAGCACTTCCTTAAGTGATCTTTTTGAAATGAGGGTTGGTAAATCAAAGACTAAAAAAGGAGTTGTGAAAAAGCCAATAAGCTCCCTAAAGACTCCCAAAAACCTCTTTTTTAAGCCGGTGCCAAAACTTTTCATTCCCAAAAGAGCTCCCCCCACAGAAACACCCAATAAAAAAGTCCCTACGACTCGAAAAGTAAAGAGTAAAAGAAAAAAAGCAACAAAGTCATAGATTTGGTCTATAGATTTTAGTTGTGGGAAATTTTTATTTAATATTTCTTCAATCAAAGGATGAACAAATTCCAAGTAAGGGGCTTCAACAAAGCTTAGGAAGACTTTAGGTACTTCATCGTAAATAAACTGAAAATCAGTAAAGACGTAAAAAACATTTAAAATGGTGAGGCAAACTAAAGCATCTACCACAAGTGCTAGCAACCTAAATAAGACATGACTCGCGTTACTTGGCCGTTTATTCTTTTTACTATCGACTAACTTCTTCTTTGGACTTGAAAGTGATCTTGACTTTCGCTTCCCAACTTTAGAATTTTCGTAGGCTTTTAAGACCTCTGAGTCTAGTTCAACTTGCTCCACATCAGAACTATTTAAGTCAACGATCTCTTCTTGTTCTTGCTCAAAAAAACGAGTTATATCCTCTTGAGCTTCAGCAGCATCATCTGCTTGGGTGTCAACTTCTTGTTGAGTGCTTTGCTCATTACCCTCACCAGCTGAACCTGCCAGCAAATGATCAACATCAATCGATTGAGTTGCAGCCTTAAGCTCTACTTCACTTGGATCGTCCTTACTTACAGCGTCTTCAGCCTCTGTCAAAGCTTCCAGCGAAGGTGTCTCAATAAATTCAACTCGTACACTCAACTTACCAATCAGAATCTTATCATTCTCACCTAAAATAAAAGTTCGTCCAGGCTCTAAACGTTTTTTATTAATAAACGTTCCAGCAATGCTTGAGTGATCCATTAAACAAATTGTTTTGTTATTATTAATAAAAGTACAATGCCTAGGAGATAAGCTCTCATCTTCAATAATGAGCTCCCCTATCTCAGAGCCGACTGTAACCTTGGTACTAATTTTTTCAACCAGACCATCTTCAAGGTCTGGAAAGACAAGTTGTGCTTCAAGCTTTATTGGTTCTGACTGCAAAAATTTTCCTCATTATTGCCCATTAAAATGGCCATTTTCTAACTAGCTGTTATTTTAACTTCATGCCTGACGAGACAAAAAAACACTATAATTTCCTATATTTAGTGTATCTAAACCACACAATATGCCAAGCCCCCAATCAAAAAAGGAGTCTTATTTGGAGTAAAACACTAAGGATTCTATACTATTAGCTAAGAAACTTAATAACTTTATTTAATTATCAAAGGCTTAGAGCCGATAAAGTTAATGAAATAAAGCAATAAAGGTAATTCTATGCTTAAGACTATTTTTAAAAAATTTTTCAGCACCTCTACTCTCATTATTAGTTTTCAACTATGTTTTTCTCCACTTGTGTTTGCACAAGCGCAAGATGGAATGAGTAATAGCGAAACGAAATGGAATAAAGTTGCAACTGGCTTTTCTATAGGCGCAACAGTATTTAATTCTGCCGTAGCACAGGTGACCCAAGCTGAGAAGCAACAAAGAGCAGCTGCTTATCAACAAGAGCTAGGAGCGACACTTGAACTAAGACCTGTTGATCAAAATCAAGTTCCTCCTGTTTTCAGTGGATGTTTTGTTTTACCGGCCAAAGGAAATCGTCTCTCCCAAGCTAAAATGTGTAATGCAAAAACGTTGCAAGAAGTTGATGCCGGCTACGCTGATGCCATGATATCAATTGCCGAATCAAATAAAAATGTTGTTGATAATTATCTTACCAAAGGGAATGAAAGATTTACCACCCAAGGGAAAGGCTGTTATGAAAAGAAGCTAGAAGACTTCAATGCAAGACTACTGGCCAGAGAAGAAGAACTTAATAAGTACCGAGAAAAATTAAAAGCTTTAATGGATAATTTTGAACTTGCAGCTAAAAATGATCTCGAAGGAATCAAACAAACAAGTGCTCTTTTAAACGGTGGCACAAAAGATAATAATTATTTAAAAGATTTTAAATTTGAAACTGTTTTTTTAGGCAATGATGCAAATAGTGCTTGTGGCTCTACTTTTAGCGCTGCTGAATTTGCACGTACTGGTGCTCAAAAAAATGGAGGAGGACTTCGCGGTATTGAAAAAATGCTTTTTGAAAAGATGAACAAACCATCTAACAATAGTATGTCTGCGGCAGAAGTGCTCACAAAGTCCAATCAATTAAGTAAAGAAGTTGACGAGATTGCTAACAAGATGTCCGATCATATGAAAAATCGTAATTCAGCCGAAGTAAGTGTTGATGATATTTCTTTTAGCGGTCGCCTCTTATCCAAAGATAATAAAGCACTTAACCGAGTGGTTAAAAATTTTAACTCAGAATTAAAAAATAAGATTGGTGACTTGGAGAGCTCAACAAAGTTTTCTACAATTAGCGGCTCAAATCCAATTGCAGCCCAGGTTAAAGCAGGTAATATAGACTCACAGGATTTAGAAAAAAAGCTTACTCGTTTTAATCAACAATCAAGAAAGTCTTGCCTTGACTCAATCATCAAAAGCAACTTCACATCAAAGGAAAATTTTGCAAAAAGCTTTAAAAATCCTAGCATTTCGAAGGGATTAAGCCGTGATGCAGATAATATTCTCACAACAAGTATTCTGTCATATTGGAACTCTACAGATGATATTAACGACCTAGTTACAAAGATAAAAAAGACTGAATCCAAAGGGATGAATCATTTATACAGGATGACTACTGGAAAAAGTTTTAAATTTGATAATAATAAAACAATTAATGCATCGACACCGATGCGGGCATCCCAATTGCTCGGAATTCTTGTTTCAAATTGTAATTCTGATTTTGAAAACAAAGACTCCGGCAATGGATATTCTAATAGCGATATTGCAAACAATATTAGAACCTATGCCAATCAACAACGTCAAATAAAAAAAATCGCCTCATATAATCTGGCAAAACATATTAAAGATGAAATGAAATCATGCCCATCAGATACCACTACTGGGGTGGCAGCTCTAAGCTGTAGTAACGCACTTAATTCCAATGATCAAAACTTTTGTGTCAGAACGGCTACTCGTTGTGCAACGAATATGAGTGCTTGTTATAAAAAAGCCACTGAGCAGATTAAAACCGTACGTGGTAATCAAGATGCCCTTATTCAAAAGTACAATACCAATGTTGAAGGGTTTAAAACAAATATGAAAAAAGAGTTACTCGCTCTTAATAATTATATCGAAAATCAAGCCAGAACATTTGATAGTCAACTTAACGTCGGTTCTGTTTTTAAAGTTCCAGCAGCGGATTTTGGTTTGGCCAAACAATCCTTTATCGTTGATAAAAAAGAAGGCATAGGTGAAGATCTTAAAATCCAAGACCCTAAAACATACTTAACCAACGCTCTGGTTGACATCGGCAAGATGGAAGCAGCAATGAAAAAACAACGTCACGAATACATGGGGGCCAGTGGTCAGGATGGAAAGTTAGGTATAATTAAAAAAGAATACCTTGCTAACTATGCCAAAGAAAAAGCTTATTGGGCAACAATTATAGCTGACTGCCAAGGAAGAAAACAACAAGT
>JABJPQ010000293.1 GCA_018663815.1 Halobacteriovoraceae bacterium
ACATTATTACTTTTTGCAATTTGTCCTATTGAGTCAGTCATGTCTTCAACTGTCTTTTTTCCTCTTATTGCTGCATCTGATGACTCCATCGATATTTTCATAGAGTTATTAGCAGCATCGGCACTTTTTTGAACCATACTACTTATCTCTTCTAGTGAAGAAACACTTTCTTGCAAACTAGATGCTTGATTAGAAACAACATCATTCATACTATGTGCTTTATCACCAAGCTGATGGGAAGTTGAAATAAGTTGCTCTACACTAGTTGATAAAGTGTGAGTTTTTTCTTTTATTACAGAAGATAACCATCTACTTAACACTATAAGTGTAAACGCTACAAACAATGCCATCCCTATAAAAGTAATGATGATGGTCTTAATTAATAAATCTAACTCATTTGTTATTTCTGAATTTAAACTTTTTTGCAGGTTATCCATCTTAGTAAAAAAAGGGACTAGAATTTTTTGTAAATCTTCACTCGCACCGTCAAAGGTTCCCATATATGCATTACCACCTGTGTGCCCATCTTTAATATAATGCCATGCCATTTTTTGACCAATATCATAGAAGTGGGCTATTCCCTTACTGAGTGCTTCAAGCTCTTCATTACTTGTCTGCTTTGAGGATTTTAAATCTTTTATGAGTACTTGAGTTTTTTCAAAGTATGTTTTAGCCTCAGCAAAACCATCATCGTATCCCTCTGCCGCTCGAGTCGCTGAAATATCAGTTAACCACTGCTGCACTTGTACTATACTTAAATTTAAATCTGCGGTTAAAGCCGTTAATTGAGTCACCTCAGCTTGTCTTACGAGATAGTCTTGGTATTGCAACTTAATATTCGTAGCTTTCTGATGCATAAAAGCACCTGTCCCAATGGACAATATTAATACAATACCAATAATTAAAATAACTTTACTCCAAACTGTTTTTCCCAAAACAAACTCCTTAAAAATAAAACATAATGATTTCTAATTCCTTATCGACTAAATCTTTGGTGGCATTAGTTCTTTTTCTTTTTTATTGCTAACTAAAACAATAAGTTAGATGTTAAAAGTCGTTTAATATTTATTAACTGTAAGTCGCTAAAATAACATATTTATTAAAGACTCTCCTCCAGCGATTACTTGACAGTGAAGCTTCCAAAACGTAATCGTAAGTTAAACTTTTTAGAAGGAATCTATGTGAAGAATATTGTTTTTACACTCCTCGTGCTAAGCTCTCACCTTGCAGCAAATACAAAGTATACATCTGGATCCAAAAAGTGTCCTCAAGCTGACGAGTTAAATAATTATATCAATGTTCCTCTTTTCCATAATCTCAAAAATATTGCTACGACAGAAAACATTCAAAATCTTGATCTTCATACTGAGCAACAACAGGATTACCAAGATTTTGAACTTGAAATATATTTTGAGCTTTATCAAAAGTTTGATCCCAAAAAAAAATTACTACTTCTCATTCCTGGAGGCCCTGGTAACGACCATCAGATGCTACATGACTACGCAGTAATGATGAAAAAAAACACATCTATACTAGAGCAATATAATGTTATCTCAATGGATCACCGAGGACTCGGATGCTCTAGACCACTTTTTCCCGGAGCTGAACCCGATAAAGCACTCATGATGAGACATGCTGCTTCTGATATCGATCTCATTCGAAAATTTTTGGTTGGTGAAAGTGGAAAGATAACACTATTTGGTGAATCTTACGGAACTTTTTTAGCTCAAACCTACGCTCTGCTTTATCCAGACAAGACAGATAAACTTTTCTTATCTGCTGCTTTAAGCTCCTACAAAGACTTTGAAAATGCCCAAAGAAAATATGAGACTTTGGCCATAAGTTCAATTCCTGGTCTTTATGAGCGCTACGATAGACTCAAACAAGAATTTCCAAACTATGCTAAGAAGTTTATAGAATGGACCGTATTTCCATTCTATGATTACTCCGGACGAACTCAAACCATCCCTACTCAATTTGCCAAATTAGAAAGCGCACTTCAACTTGCTCAGTATGAGCTTGCTGATGAGTTAGTGACTCAAACACCTTGGGTGATGGAAAAGCTAATGCGCTCAATTGTCTGCATGGAAATCTATAAATACTCAGATGATCCAACCCAGTTTCATATGTTTCCAGAGAATTTTTCTCATTGTCAGGAGTATCAAGGAAACTTTGATTATTTTGATTACACCAATGATTTAAAAAACATAACAGCTCCCACTTTTTTATGGAGTGGTTTTTATGATCATGTAACTCCTACAGAAGGTATGTCTCAAATAGCAAAATTAATTCCAGATAACTTTCTTTATGTCGATCCACACTTAGGACATATGATTACCCAAAAAGAAGAGTGTTTTTTAAGTTTATTTGAAGGTTTTTTAGCTGGGGACAGCTCTCAAGGACTTAAGGTTAAAACCCTACAAAGTGCTTGTCAGCAACCACCAAAATCAGATGAATAGAATCTCAATTTAAAAAAATTGAGTTATAAGACTAAATTAGCGGTCAAAAACACTGATTTTATTACAATAAACTAGATTTCTACGCTGACAAGTGTTACAAATTCCTGCAAAGGAGCTCATATGAGTTTAACAAAAATTTACGTTGGAAACCTTAAGTACACAAAATCGGAACTCGATATAAAAAAGATGTTCAAAGTCTACGGAAAAGTAGGTAGAGCAAATATCGTTATAGATAGAAAAACAGAAAAAAGTAAGGGAATTGCTTTTGTTCAAATGTTTAATCAACAAGATGCCATAAATGCCATTAAAGAATTAAATGGAAAAGAGGTTGATGGTCGAACACTAAAAGTAAGTGTGGCGCTTGAGCGTGAAGGTCTAGAAAAACAATCAACATCTAAGCCCAAACTCTCAGCAAAAGAACAAGAAGAGAAAAAAGCAAAACCAAAAAGAAAACCTAAAGGTTTGAAGGTTTTACTTAACTATCTTGGGAACTAAACTTACTGAATCGCTTAAACTACTTTTTTATTACGTAAAATTATATCATTTTTATTGGTATAGAGATGTTTACTAATAATTTATTTTAATCTCAAACCTTCTTCTACTAACCACTGACCTGAGTTCCACGAGTGAACACTTCCCTCCTCCTTATATCTCAAGTCAAAGCGTAAAATAAAACCTGGCCACGAAGTATTAACATAGACTGACCTAAAGTATTGACCTAGACCGGTGAAGCAAAATCCCAAAGGCTCAGGAAGTAAATTTTCTAATTCAGATTTAGTAAACTGAGTTTCCATATCAATTTGAATCGTTACGGGGCAACGCTCTTTAACATAAACAAGTTCAAATTTTGGTAATCTTTTTTGAGAGAAATCTATAATTTCAGTAGAAAATTCTATCTCAGTAGCGGGTAATAAAAAAGGCCAATCTTCCCCGGTTGGGTATGAATAAAGGTTACTTTGACACCCTAACTTGCCAATTAGATTTTTCCATGTATTTTCATCAAGCCTGTTT
The DNA here is from genome assembly GCA_018663815.1 of Halobacteriovoraceae bacterium. Classification (GTDB taxonomy): domain Bacteria; phylum Bdellovibrionota; class Bacteriovoracia; order Bacteriovoracales; family Bacteriovoracaceae. Next base: position 3,471 of record JABJPQ010000293.1, read on the forward strand.
TTAGAAATTAAAATTCCCGTATGATCAACTTGTCCCAGTTTAGGAGTAAGGATTTTAAAAAATTCTTCTAGACCAAGGTGTTCTTTGTTATTACTTTTTTCATTTATAAATATGTTTTCACCAAACTCATACGCGATAGATTCATCAGATAAAATAAATTGAATTGATGAATGACTTTGGTGAACTAGTTTAAACTCAGTTACTGGAGAGCTTTTATGCGAGAGAGTTGATAATAGCACTTGGGTATTATCTTTTTTATAGTTTTTTGAACTTTCAAAAATACGCCCTAAAATGGCAAATTGTTTGATAGAATCTAAGTAATTAATAGGAAAATTATAGACTATTTTTTCAATTCGATTGAGCATCATTTATCATTTTCAGAGGAATTACTTTACCCTCTAAAACTCCTACGTCTACGAGCTTTTTTACTCATACTCACTTTACTCTTATCATTTTTAACAGGTTTCGTAGCAGAAACAAAAGTTGATAAATCAGCGTGATAGGGATGAGTGTCGTCAACGGTAATTTTTTGTTTTATGTGCTTCTCAATAGATTTGAGTAAAGATAATTCGATACCATCACAAAAAGAAATTGCTTTTCCGCCCCGACCGGCCCTTGCAGTTCTTCCAATTCGGTGAACATAACTTTTTGCATCCTCAGGTAAATTAAAGTTAATAACATGGCTAACATGTTCAACATCAATTCCTCTCGCTGCAATATCTGTTGCGATGAGAACTTTAAGTTCTCCGCTTCTAAAATTCTTTAAAGCACGCTCTCTATTGTTTTGAGATTTATTACCATGAATTGCAGCGGCTGTTATTGAAGCTTGAGCCAGTTTTTTCACAATTTTATCAGCACCGTGCTTTGTTCTACTAAATACCAGTGCACTATTTATTGAGTCATCCTTTAAGATGAACTCTAATAATTTTAATTTATTCTCTTTGGTAACAAAACTAACCGACTGCTCAATCTTATCAACAGTACTTGACTCTGGTGTTACCTCTACTCGTTTAGGTCTATCTAAAAGTGTTGACGCTAATCTTTCAATATCCTTGGGCATAGTTGCTGAAAAAAGCAGTGTTTGCTTTTTAGCAGGAAGTTTGGCAATGATTTTTTTTATATCATTAATAAAGCCCATATCTAGCATACGATCTGCTTCATCAAGTACAAAAGTATCAAGCTGATCAAAAACGATATGACCTTGATTCATAAGATCAAGCAGACGCCCAGGTGTGGCCACAACAATATCTAAGCCTTTGGCAATTGCTTGAATTTGAGGTCTTTCGCCAACTCCACCAAAAACAACCTTAGTACTTAACCTCAGTTGTGCTCCATATGATTTAATATTTAATTCAATTTGAGAGGCTAACTCTCTAGTAGGAGTTAGTATCAGCACCCTTGTTCGCCGTGGGCGAAGCTTCACTTTTTCACGCGCAATTTTATTTATAATCGGTAACGAAAAAGCGGCCGTTTTTCCCGTTCCTGTTTGAGCTATTCCAAGCAGATCCCTTCCTTCTAATAAAAGAGGTATTGCTTGAGCTTGGATAGGCGTTGGTTTAGTGTAACCTTTTTCTTTTAGTGCTTTTTTTATTTCTGGGATTAAATCTAGTGATTCAAAATCTTGCATATATATCCTAAGTTTTTTGCTTTAACATTTTAGTTACTAAGCGATCAAGCGCATTAGTAAACCGTTCTTTATCTTTAGGGCCTAGGGGCGGCGGGCCACCCGTATCCATGCCACTATCTCGTAATTCTTGCATAAAATCACGCACGGAAAGACGTTCTGAAATATTTTCCTCAGTGTAGATCTCTCCGCGAGGGTTGATCGCCACGGCTCCCATCTGTACAATTAGCGCCGCTAAAGGAATATCTGCCGTAATGACAAGATCTTCTTTAGCAGCATGTTCAACAATATAAAAATCAGCGACATCAGCACCCTGATCTACCTTGATACAACTTATATCTGGGGAGAGAGGTACGTTAAGATAGCTATTTGCAACTAAGCAA
>JABJPQ010000049.1 GCA_018663815.1 Halobacteriovoraceae bacterium
ACTTCTCACTTTTTTTCCAATCGCCCCCTTTGAAATCTTAATTCGCTCCGCTCATCAAGATTTCAAAGGTTTATATTAAATTAAAATCTCAGGTTCCAACTTTCCTAACATAGGGGGATGGTGAACTGCAAAACTTATCAGTTTCTTTTAAAAGAAAAATTGATCCAAATGAAATTAAGAAAATTTTTGGACTGCCTTTAAGTAAAAAGGAAACAAATTCAAGACCTAATATCATGAATTATAGTATACAAGATTGTAGCAAGAATTCTAATTGCTTAAGTCTTAAAGGTTTCACTCACATTGGAGCAGGTGAAATTGATTGTGGCGAATAATAAGTCTTTGTTGTTATCTGTCGTTCACCAACTTCACCACTTTCACGACTTGTGGTGGCAAGAAATGTTTGTTATACAATTATAATGAATGATAAATTAATTAAATTCATTCTTGAAGATCAAGCGATGGTTGAGGTCCTTAAAAATGTACGAGGTTTAAACTTACCCGATTGTTGGATTGGGGCAGGCTTTGTTAGAAATAAAGCGTGGGATTTATTACATGGATTTACAGGTCCATTAAAGTTTACTGACGTTGATGTTGTCTTTTTTGATAAAAACAAAATTGAAAACGATCAATACGATAAAGATATTGAAGAAAAACTCAAAGGACTTAAACCGGATATTTCATGGGAGGTTGTTAATCAGGCCAGAACTCATCAATGGCATCATCGGTCTCCATATATAGATACAACTGATGCAATTTCGGAGTGGGTGGAAACTGCAACATGTATTGGTATTCGTTTAACTGATAAGAATGAACTGATTTTTACAGCTCCACATGGATTCAAAGATTTGGAAAATTTAATATTAAGACCAGTTCCATCACTTAAAAATATTGAAATTTTTAATGAAAGAATTTTCAAAAAAAAATGGCTAGAGACGTGGCCGAAACTAAAAAACATCGTAAGAAAATAAGGTAAGGATGGTCAAGTAAAATCAAATGCCTGAGCATTTTATGAAAAAGGATTGAGTGTGGATTATAAGATAAGAAAAACTAAGTTAGAAGATATGAAGTCCGTTGAGGATGCTCATAGAAGATCAATATTAGAAATATGTTCTAATGATTATACTTTGGATCAAATTGAAAAGTTTTCAGGAGTGAAGTACTCAGCGGAGATATGGGATAACTCAGTCAATAATGAGTATCACATAGTTGTTGAGGTTAGTGGTAGAGTTGAAGGAATGTGTCATGCAAAACTCAGAGAGGATGGTGATGGAGAAATAGTTGGGGTATATTTTTCTAAAGTAATTGCAGGGCAAGGTATTGGAAGGGATGTTGTAGAAATGGCATTTGATTATCTTGATCAATTTAAGCCAAAAAATATAATCCTTACTGGAACTTTAACTGCAAAGCCATTTTATGAAAAGATGGGGTTTGTAGAAGTAGAGAAAAAGAAAATAAATTGTAGAGGAGCTTTACTTGATTGCTTTAAAATGGAGAAACATATAAATGATTAATAACCTGAAGCTAGTTAAGCCTTCAATTGAGTTTAAAGATTCATTTATGGAAGGATTAGTTGAGTGTGCAAAAGAATCAAATGAGCAATCTTGGGTTTATCTCCATGAAAGTGAAACTTGTTTGGCCAAGCAAGATTTCCATGCCTATGTCCAAAAATTAAAAGATTATGAATTTACTCCATCTGAATTTTTTGTTCGAGGTGTAACATTTTGGGCGATCATAAATAATGAAGTTGTTGGAAGATTAGGGCTAAGGTTGGAACTTAATGAAGGACTGGAAAAATTTGGAGGGCATATAGGTTATATCACCAGACCAAGCTTTAGAAAAAGAGGAATTGCTTCGAAAATGTTAGCCCTTGCTCTTGAGACGGACTATGCAAAAGAAATTGGTAAGGTTCTACTTACTTGTGATCTGGGTAATGAGGCCTCAGAAAAGACTATTGTTAAAAGTGGTGGTGTTTTTCATGATGTTGTAGAATTAGAAAATAGAAGTAATAAAAAAAGATTTTGGATTAGCTTATGAGCTATATTTACCATATGAAGCCAGTTCCATTTGAAGGGTCTTCTTTGATTCCACTAAATCAAATGGATAAAAAAGGTGATTTATATAAAGGACATGCTAGAAAGTATCAGGGGCGTGAGGACTTTATGGATGGAATCATTCCTAAACTGGATTGCAAATGGAATGATGTTGTTCAATTCTCGGCACTTGATCCACAGTTTATAGCTAACAGCTTAAGAGAGATTGAAGAAGATTTTAAATTAGTTAGAACAGAGTATTTCAAAATACATATTGATCAAATTATAGGAAAGTACGATTCAGTTGTATTTGATAGAAATAAAAAGCAAAAGAAGGGTGACTTTGAAATAAAGGAAAGTGAAGTGACTTACTTGAGTAATGCATATCAAGAGTTAACGAGTGTTCCTAAAGAAACAATCAACTTTTGGAATGAAGTAAAGTCAGAGGGGGGAAAGTTTCTTTGGTTTGCATTTATCCCGCACATTTTAATTAAGGGGCAAATTGATACAAAAGAGTTTGAGATATGTACTCTTAAAATATAACTTGTAGTAATTAATTTTGTCGTTAGGTTTTACTTAACTTTTCAAGAGTTATCGGAGGAGCTTGATGTATCTCGTCAATCAATTAAAAAATTTTCAACATATTTTTTTTTGCTTTGAGGGGCTTTTTCTAATGCTTTTGACCAAAAATGTATATCCTTCTTAGGGGACATGTAATACTGGCCAAGATTTGATAAGTAATTTTCTGGGTAAATAGTGTAGAAGTTGTTGAGATATTTTTCATTACAGTCCTTGATTGATAAACACATTTTTGCATAATTATATAAAACTCGAGGAGAATATGAATCATAAGACAGAGATTTTTTAGTATTATCAAGTTTTTCACCAAAATTATGTGAACGTAAGGACTTTTTTTCGTAAGATTTTGCTAGAAAGATTGAACTTAAGCAGATTATTGAAAATATGCCAAATATTCCAATCGGAAGTTTACTAATATTAAACTTAGTGGGTGAATATTTTTTAACTAGAAGACAAAAAAAGAAGATGAAGTACATTCGACTTAATGGATCAATATAGTGCCTTGTAAAGAGCCAGTTAAACAAGCACGTTATTATACCAATTACTGAGATATGATTGAGGTCTCTTGGAAGATTAACAGTTCTAATCACTAAAAATATTAATATTCCCATTAATATCAGTTGAATAAATGCATTTAAAATACCACTCTGGAGTGCCTGTTGAATAACTTCATTGTGAGAGTGAAGGTTGTACGAGTCTAAATTTGCTAAAGAGAATTTATTTAAAGATCTTCCATGAATTCCAATACCTTTTAATGGTTTTTTTGAAATTATATCTAAAGCAGTTAAGGCCAAATTAGCCCTAGTAGTACTTGCTGAGTTAAAAGTCTGGTAGTTAGGAGTCTTTAAGAAGCTAGTTATTTTATTATACTTATATAATTTAGGTGAACTAGAAAGAAAAACTACTGCCATTAAAATGATAGTTAGCCCCGAGGTGATAAGCTTGACTTGAAATCTCGCTTTCTTCAAAGAAAAAGCTACATAAATGGTTGATGCCATTAAAAGTTGAATCAGTGCTAGGCGTCTTTGAGTCACATATAAAATGTAAAGAGCAATTATTATGACTAAGTATTTAAGTACTTGAGATAATCGATTCTTAGACTGGTAATAGAGCGCAATAATCGCATTTAAGCATATAATATGGCCAGAGAAGCTAATCGATCCTGTAATATAGTTACTTTGCTGAAGATAATCAAAGCAAAAAAATAATGTGAAAAATGTTCCCGCAAAAAGAAGAGAGTGATGAGCTAAATCGAGGGATTTTTTATGAATGTTGAGCAAGAAGATTAGCATGATGAATAAGTTGCCAAGTTTAATTCCATATCCAAAAGTGCTACTATTTAGAGGGTGATAAATCATTGGAAGAGATTGGAGAAAAAAGATAAATAACAACAGTATAGATAGTTTATCTAGTTTAATTGTCTTTTTGAAAATTAAAGCAAGTAGGCATATAGAGCCTGAAATTAGGTAAAAAAAGAACTCCCTGAAGTCGATATGTTCTCTAGGAAAGAGACTCGATTTACCTAAAAATAAAATGGAAAAGTATGAAAGAAGAGAAGAAATCCCTATCATTTTTATATAAAACTCTTTTGATTTTAAATTTTTTAATATTTCCATCTGCTACAGTATACGCCGATTGGATTGATCGTGTACCTTTGTTACGAGATTTTTTTAAGGAAAGTGATTATAATGGAAAATTGAAAAATGCCCATCGTGTACTTAAATCTAAAAATCCTTCAAATGAAGATTATAAAAGTGCTTTTATGAGCTTGAGAGAAGCTGAGAAAGTTTATCCAGAAGATTACCGAGTTAATGAATGGAGGGCTGCACTTCATTATAAAAAGGAAGAATGGCCGAAGGCATATAAGGAGTACTTATTATCTGAGAGAAAGGATGGTAAAGGTAAAGTTAGTGATAAACTATTGTATAACCG
>JABJPQ010000094.1 GCA_018663815.1 Halobacteriovoraceae bacterium
AAATTGAAGCTCTGCAAACTTTGTTTGTGCTGCAATCCAAGCAAGCTTTATAGTTCCTGGCTCTCCGGCCCTGTTTTTGGCGACAATAATTTCAGCCACACCTTTCTCAGGAGTATTTTCATCGTAGTAATCTTCACGGTGAATAAGTAAAACAACATCGGCATCTTGTTCAATTGAGCCAGATTCTCTTAAATCTTGTAACTGAGGCCTTCTATCAGTTCTAGAAGCCGCAGACCTATTAAGTTGAGAAAGCGCGATGATTGGTATTTTCAACTCTTTTGCAAGTTCTTTAATCCCCCGTGAAATCTCAGCAATTTCTTGTTCCCGAGAACTTTTTTTCACATGAGGCTGCATCAACTGTAAATAATCAATAACAATCATTCCCAGCCCCTGCTCAGAACTAACCTTTCTGGCCTGAGATTTAATATCGAGCAACGTTGTGGCACTGCTATCATTTATGTATATTGGAAGCTTTGACAACTCTTGAACGGCAAATCCCAAACTTCTAAGGTCTGAATCGGTGTAATCATTTGTTCTGATTTTACGAGCATCAATATTCGCCTCACTAGAGAGCATCCGTCCAGAAATCTCTGGAGCTAACATCTCGTAGGAGTAGACCATAACTGACTGTCCTGACTGCTTAACTGCATTGATAACAAGGTTTATGGCCAAAGCCGTTTTTCCCATACCGGGTCTTGCTGCGACGATTATCATTTGCCCCGCTTGCATCCCGAGTAACCTTTTATCAAGGGCATCAAAGCCACTTGAGAGGCCTAGTATTTCTCCGGGCTCTCTTTTACCTTGCTCTAATCTTTTTAAATTTTCTTTTAGCGATTCCTTAAGGGTGATAACAAAATTTGTTCTTGTTTCATTCGCAAGGTTAAAAAAACTAGATTCAACCTCATCAATAAATTCTTCAACATCTCCAACAAAGTTAATACCTTGATCAGTAATACGCATGGAAGTTCTAACAATATCTCTCAATACCGCTTTGTTTTTTATTATTTTACCATAATGATAAACATTGGCAGAACTAGCCGTGTCCTCAATTAATTGTAGGATTGAGCTTTGACCACCTATGGCCTCAAGCTTTCCCATATCTGTTAATTTGGCACAAATACTTACGAGGTCAAAGGGTTTGTTATCTAGGGATAACTCTTTAATCCCTTTGAAAATTGTCCCGTACTGAGGATGATAGAAATCGGTATCATAAATATTGAGCTCAGTGATACTATCAAATGAATTATTATCGACAAGTAGACAACCAATAAGAGCCTTCTCAGCTAATAGATCATGAGGCATCTCTTTTGAATTATCCATTTTATCTCCGCACTAAACGATAAATACTAAAATAGCCCTGCACCTTTTAGTGCAAGGCTATTTTTTATAAAACTATGCTTCTTCTGTTGTTTCTTCTGAAGAGTCTGCTACCTCTGCTTCAGCAGATACTTCCTCTTCAGCTTGTGCTTTTTTGCTCGCAGATTTTTTTGCTGCAGCTTCTTGCTTCTTTTTCATTTCTTCAGCTTGTTTTGGGTCAATTTCAACTTTTACTTTAAAAGTGGCTTCAATCCCTTTAAACAATTTTGCTACAATTTCAAACTCTCCAAGAGTTTTAATTGGGTTCTCGATAGTGATTAATCTTCTCTCAACATGAACACCTTCTTTTTCTAATTCTTTAGAAAGCTCTGAATTTGTTACTGTTCCAAAAAGTCTTCCATTTCCACCAACTTTTTTAACAAGGGCCACTGTCATACCAGAAATTTTCTTAGCTAGCTCTTCAGCTCCTGCTCTTTCTTCTGCCACTTTTTTAGCTAACATTTTTTGATAATCGGCCATTTGTTTTGAATTTCCTTCATCTGCTAGTTTAGCAAAGCTTTTAGGAATTAAATAATTTCTTGCGAAGCCTGGAGAAACATTAACTATTTCGCCAATGTTCCCTAGACTTTTTACTTTTTCAGTTAATATAACTTTCATTAAAAATCTCCTTAATCTTGATCTTGTTTTCTTTTCATTAGTTTTTTGAAATCAACAAACATGTCAGCCAACCCGATAAATGCGAGTAATTGACTTGCCGTTAAGACAGTAATGACAAC
>JABJPQ010000047.1 GCA_018663815.1 Halobacteriovoraceae bacterium
CAAATGCAACAAACTTATTTTTCTTATCTAAGAGTTTGGCCATGGTACCCGGGGCGACATCAGGTAGATCAGCAATTGCATCCTGAAACACCCATGGGTTACCTTGATTTATTTTTCGAACTAAATCACGGTTTAAATTTACTTTACAAATTTTTGATTTATTGATCATGATATACCTTTTTTTGGCATAATAAAGTATCAGTTAACGATAGTCACGAGAAGATACAAACTTACACGTTAAGTTCAAAGCCTAGCTTTTTACCAGTAACGCCATTGATTTGTAACGAGATATGATGTCTTCCACTATAATGTTTACGGGTTGTTACCTTTTTAAAAGATATTTTTTTTATTATACTTACAACTTCATCTTCACCAATTATAAAATCTTTTAATCGAAATGCCTTCGCTGAGAATCTTCCATCCTTTTTTGGAAAGTCGACAATATAATCGACAAGTAATTTATGAGCTTGTTTAGACTTATTAACAAGTTTAAAACTCAGAGTTATAAAATCACCTTCTTGAATTAATTTGTGACTGAGCTTCATATTGGTCGCTCGAACTTCATCACACCGATGATAGCCATGAAGCAGTAATGCTTTTGGATGACCTTGTTTTAAGAGAGTTCGGCTTGCATGTCGAATGATCCATTGTCTTTCTTTCGATTTTTTTTCCTTAGACCATTTGGTTAAAGTTTTAAGGAGTAATTTTTCATCAAGCCTTGAAATATCATTAAGATGATTTGCGACACTTTTTCGAACATAAAGACTAGGATCATCTTTCAATTTTTCTAAAAATAAGATATTTCGTGATAAGTTATTATTAATACTGACAACTTTCAACCCCCAAGGAAGATTCGGTCTTATACCTTCTGAACAGAGCCTTCTAATATGCTCACAAGGATCGTTTATCCAGAGATGTAACTGTTTAAATACCGCGATATCGTTATGATTAAGGTAAGGACGAATTGCAAACTCAGCAGAAAAACGTTTAGTCATCTCATACATTCCCTTAAAAGAAGTATTAAAATCATCGTGCCCATAATCTTCAATATATTGTAAAAGAGGCCAGGTCATAAAACCAGTGACTCCATTTTCTTTGCCTACCTCGGCCAAAGAGTTAATAAGAGATTGGATATTTTTTTTATAACTAGCTGGTAGACTTAAGTGAAGTTCATGACTCATTAATCGAACTCGGTCTTTTAATTCAAGACTCTCTAATGTTTTGAGAACATTTTTATGATACTTTTTTGCATCAAATTGTTTCCCAAAAGAATGCTCGAGCTGATGGCTAAATTTTTTCAATGATTTTGGATTGAAAATATTTTTAAAAGGTTCCATAATGTCAGCTTTACTCTTTCGTAACTAAGTACATCGTATCATTTTCATAAATAATACAAACATTTTCAATGTTATTAGGATCAATCACAATATCCTCAACATTTTTATCATGAGTAATACAATCCCACAGAGCTAGGCTTCCCTTAGAAAGTTGTATACTTTCATGCTGGTTTTCTTCGCTATGAAACCAAAACCAATCAAGCTGTGCAATAAAAAGCACATATGAGATATCTTTCAGCTCTGCTCTTTCAACTAAAAAGTGTCCTAGTTCAGCACCATAATCATTTAAGTTAGGCGATAAAGATGGCGTCTTTTGGATATACAAATTTCCAAAATAGTTAAAATTACTTTCTCCTAATAACTTTAAAACTGCAGGATAAGAATTCTTCAATGAATCTAGCAGAGTGTGTACATAACATTGTCGGTAAATATCTAATCCTTTTTCACTTCCAGCGACCAATAACTCTTTGCTATCTATATCTTGGGATGACAAAACAAGGTTTGAAAAAAAATCTAAGCTATTAAATTTATCAGTCATACAAAACCTCGGATACTTTTTCAACTTGATGTAGCATAACGTCCAACTTAGGAATATTATTATCCCGCTCATAAAAAATGGGTAATCCAATTAGCTTATCTTGATATTTCTTGATCATTTGAAAAAGGTCATGATTGATATCGCTACCATGGGTATCTATGTAAAACTCACCCATAATATCAGGACCTGCGAGATGAATTTCTTTAACCATGGCCCAGTTTATCGTTGTCATATACTGATCAATATTTATTTTAAAGTTTTGAGAGTTAACCCAAATATTATTGAGATCAATTAATAGTTTGCAATTTGTATTTATGGCCAGTTGATTTAAAAAATCTTCTTCCGCAATATCCGATTCAGCATAGGCCGTATAGTAAGTTGGATTTTCAACGATTAGTGTTTGTTTAAGCAGGTCTTGCAACTGCATGACTCGATCAGAAGTATTAATTAGGTATTTTTTTGTATAAGGAATTGGAAGCAAGTCGTGGTGGTGAAATCCATTATTTGCTTGATAACTAAGATGATCTGAAATTTGAAAAGGTTGGTAGGTATCACACAACTCTTTGATTTTTTTTATATAATGAGTATTGATAATATCACTACCCCCAATATTCATTCCTACGCAATGAAAAGAGATTTCATAGTGCTCTCTGAGCTTAGCTAGTTTTTGGTGATGAGGTCCTAACGATAGCCAATTATCAGCAATAATTTCCAAAAAAGGAAGCTTTGGTAGCTGGGTTAAAATCTCATCAATATATTCAAGGCGTAGGTTGATCCCTACGCCTGTAAGATTTTTTTGCATTTTTTTTAGATTTTTTTGGTTTTCATTACAACACCACCGGCGATTTTTTTACAAACACCCTGTGGAACATAAATCCATTCTTTAGGATCATTATCAACTTTAGCTTGTCCACCACAACCATGCCCGTTAGCTCCACAATCGTTGGCACCTTTTTTAGCAATACCAGAACATTTTACAACCGTATCACCTTTTTTGGCCCAATCTGGACCCATAGCATTAGCAGATGGTGAATGTGCACCTAAGCCTGATAGAACAAGCCCTGTAACGGCCGTAAATGTTAAAGATTTTTTCATTGTTTTCTCTCCTTGTTTTAAAAACAAATAATACTATTAAGTGTAATGAAGTTTTATAATATTACAAAAAAGATAATATAATAATGCCATTAAGCTAAAGTGAAGCGTTACTAATTAAGGTTATTTTTAGGATACAGCCGACCTTGATAGGTATCTCGCTCTTTCATTTTTCTAATAAGCTCATTATTTAAATCGAAAGTTGTTTCTGGCCAAAAAGGTGAAACAGTTAACTCCTTAGAGGCTGATCCAAAAAGTCTTTGAATAACAATCGAAGGCCGCAGGTGTTCTAAAAACTCAATTAAGACATCTATATACTCTTCTTTATTTAAAAGCTTAAAAGGTTTGACCATATATTCATTGGCCATAAGCGTATTTTTAACGACATGGAGTTGATGAATTTTTAAGTAATCGATAGAAAGTTTAGACATTGCTTTTGCTGTTTCAATCCATTGCTCTTTTGTTTCCCATGGAAATCCAATAATGATATGAGCGCATATTTTAATTCCTCGGCCCTTAGTCATATCAATTGCATCCACAAAACACTGATAATCATGCCCCCGGTTTATTCGCTCTAAAGTTTCATCATAAATAGACTCAATCCCATACTCGATAACAACTTCGTAATCTTTTGTGAGGTTTTCAAAATACGCTAGTTTTTCCCTATCAATGCAATCAGGTCGGGTACCAACGACAAGGCCGGTTATCTTATCTACTTCAAGTGCTTCATTATAAATTTTCTTTAACTCACTCAGTGGGGCATATGTGTTTGAGTAGGACTGAAAATAAGCGAAGTATCCAACGACATTTTTATAACGGCCTACTGAGTAATCAAAGCCGCTTTGCAATTGGTCTTTAATTTTTAAATCATTTAATCGCGTGGCCGTGCCAAAACTTTTGTTATTGCAATAAGTACAACCGCCTACCCCTTTAGATCCATCACGATTAGGGCAAGTAAAATTAGCATCGATCGTAATCTTTTGGATTCGTCCGCCATAGCGTTTTTTGATGTATTTTCCGTAAAAATTAACTTCGTTAATATCCATTATTTGCCCTAAAATCGTCTAAAGTATGTGATATATCAGCAGTTCTTTCAATGTGGCAAGAAGCATTTAGCTTAAGGAGTAATTAGCGCTTGATTCAAACGAACGATCGTGCTATTGTGTAAGTATGAATGTTGCAGCAGAGAGGAAATTAACCATTTTAAATACGGCCCTAAACCTAGTTAGGAATATGGGCTTTGAATCACTTTCCATTGCTTCGCTTGCGAAAGAAGTAGGTATGTCTAAGAGCGGTCTTTTTGCTCATTTTAATTCTAAAGAAAAAATGCATCTTATGATTTTAGACCATGCCGCATACACATTTGGAAATGATGTTTTTAAAAAATCTCTAAAATCTAAGCGTGGCCTTCCCCGCTTGAAACTAATCGTTCACAATTGGGTTCGTTGGTACAAAACCGGAGAAGGTGGTACTTGCCCTTTTCTTGCAGCTGCAGTTGAGTATGATGCAAAGCCTGGCCCGGTTAAAGATAGGCTCCAATTACATACCAATACGCTTATTGCAACTTTAAATAAAAGTATCGAGCTTTGTATAGAGCAAGGGCACTTTAAGCCTAAAATAGATACGAAGAAAGTAACCTTTGAACTTTACTCAATCATTATTGGCCATCTTGTTTATATAAGAACGATGGAATTAAAATCAGCAAATAAAATATTTCAAGCATCATTAGATGACTTAATTAAACGCAACTCAGCTTAAAATGGAGGGAGTTATGAAAACAAAAACGCCAGTTAAAAAGCACGATCGATCGTATCAAAAGATAGGACTTATGAAAAAAGTATTCCAGGTATCCTCCTCCATTAGTCCTTTACTTGGGGTTAAAATAGGATTACATAGTTTTTTGACACCCAAAAAGTCATCCCATAAAAAGTCCTCATTTCCCAGTGAAACCAGGACTTCTCACAAATTAATTAATAACAAAAATGTTACCCTATATCGATATAACAAATCTGTAAGTAAAGTCCTTCTCATACACGGATGGGAAGGAGCCGCAAATGATTTTTCTCACTTCTTTGAACCACTTGCTCAGCAAGGTTATGAGGTCATGGCCATTGATCTTCCAGGGCATGGTCAGTCGGCCAA
>JABJPQ010000241.1 GCA_018663815.1 Halobacteriovoraceae bacterium
ACAAAATTAATGACAAAAGTTTTTGGACTTTAAATAAAAACTGCTTCTGCCCTCTGTTCTTGAGGGTAGAAGTGTTTTTTCAACAATTATTCACTTCTCAATCCAATTTATTAATACTACAACTCTCCTAACACAATTAATTATTCATTGAGAGGGAGAATTAAATGAAAAAGTTATTACTTAGTTTGATGATTATTTCGACACTTTTTGCTTGTAGAGATAACGGCGGAAATGGAGATGGCGCGAGTGGTTATACCCATAATGAACTAGCGCAAGAGTTTGTAAGTTCTTTAAACCTAGATCCAGAGTTTAGTGTATCATTAGTTAAAAGTAGCACATTAAAAAACAACTTTATTGTTATTTATGATCCATACACTGACACGTATGATGCCATCAATATTAATAATTATGACCCTGCAATTAACAATGCGACTGATTATTACTTTGATAACTCAAGTGCAAACTACTTTAACCTCGCTTATATTCCAGGTTACTGGGCTTATGATTATCAATGGACTGTTGTAGGTTATGACTACTATGGGTATGCTATTTATGGTTACGAATACTACGACTACTGGGTTCCAACTCGATACCAAGATATATACTCTGGTATGACGTTTGAAAAAACAGCAAGTAATCCAAAAGATTTAGCAAAAGTAGCTGCACTTGCAGAAGTTGCAACAATTACTAAAAAAGCGGAATATCTTTCTAAAGAATTAGGTCTAAGTTTAAGCCGAGGAAAAGAAGTTGCAAGACTTGCAGCTAATTGGAAAAAATCATCCCTAAAAGGAATGACAAACGCTGAGCAAGATAGTTTTGCTACTGAGCTCTTAGGTTTTTCAATTACTGCTGGTAAAAAAGCTGTTGTGAGTGGTGATCTTCAATCACTTGATCAACTTATTGAAAACGCTGCCAAGGTAAATGCAATTACACCGGAGCATGCAAGTAAATTAATTGGGAAATTTTTAAGTCTTTAATATACTTTGGGAGGGGACTAGCTCCTCCCTTTCTTTTTTTATTTAGTCTAGTAAAGTAAATTTTTCCTATTTATACCTCAGCACCTAAAACCTAGGTTATTTGTTTGTTCTGACCTAAACCTTGAAAAATGTTCAAAGCCTATACCCTCAGATACAAAACTCGTTTAGAGTCAACTTAAGTCATAATTCATAGATTAAGCTTGATCAATTACACGCCAAGCTTTGGACAATTTTCAACTTTTGGAGCAGATGTGAAGACAACAGGTCAAAAAAAAATATCTTTAAGCACATTTATATTGTTACTTTTCATATTACTCAATATAAGTTGTGTCTCAAAAAAATCTCCTCCCAAAGACTCAAACAATAATTCAACCATCAATGAAATAGTCTTTACTAATCTTCCAAACAAGTTTGCTATTACAGGACTAGAATATAAGTACGCTCCGGTGCCCAAAACAGACTTAGCAGTTCTTGATTATAAAATTACATCCGTTACAACATCTCCAGACCAAGTTGAAAATTTAATCACTAGTGACCACCAATTTACTTGGACCCCAAGTGATGTCCTCGCTGGAAAATCAATCACTTTTACATTAACGATGGAAGCTCAAGATCGTTCGCCACTCATTCATGAGTGGAAGGTGGATATAAGTAATAAATTTCCAATTTCACCAGGTAGTATTACCCAGGCTGGTTTAGAATTTAAAGATCTTGATAATTTTACTGGTTACAATCTTAAACTTCCCAGCTCAGAGAAGTTCGTTGGAACTCAGGTAAACTTAAGCTTTTCAACTGCAGATCTAACTGAAGGTTATTTTAAAAATACCATACAGTCTTCAGCGTACTTTTTAGAGTTTTCAAATGTTCCAACAACGGCACCGAAATCGACAATTGTTGATATTAAAATTGATACATCAAAGATTGAAAATATCGCTGCACCAATTGGTGATGAGATTTACTTTTTGGTACTCTCCGAGCCTGGAAGTTCATCACCTCAAAACTCAGCTGTAGATAACGGCGTACAAGTTATTCCCTTAGTGGAAACAAATGGGGTCTTAGGCGCAATCTTTAATATACAAATTAATAGTCTTGGGGACAATGCGAACCCTCTTATTGGGTTACAATTGGTCAAATCTAAGGCTTTAAAGATTGAAAAAGATAATGGATCCTTATCATTATATTGGCTCTTTACTGACCCAGCTGACAGTGACTCTCAAGATATTAAAGACAAGGTTAAGGCCCACCTAGATGAAATCTATGCAACTATGTCTTTGGCCAAACAAAAATATCAAAGCATGAAATGTGATACCACTAAGCCAGTTAAGGTTATTGTACATCCTTATATTCGAAGTTTTGCAAATATATATTATACGGATATAGCTACTGAAAGTTTTGAGAGTTTTATTAGTTTAAAAACACCATGCCGTGATGGTCAAGCCAATGTTTTATGTGCTCAAAGCGATATGACACCTGCAATGGAGGAGTTTAACAGTACAATTGCACATGAGTTTTTTCATACCGTTCAATTTTATAATTCTGGAATGATTCATATTAGCTCTTATGATGCTGCCAATTGGTTAGTCGAAAGTTCAGCTAGCTATGCAAGTAATCTTGTTTTTCCAAGTGACCTTTACCTAGAACCAAAAGTAATCTACAACTCTAACTATATAAGACTTGGACTAGCAGGAAAAAATATTGATGGAACAGAAAAATATCCTGCTTTAGCTCGGCATAGGTATTATATGCAAGCACTTTTCTTTGAATTCATAAGAAAGAAGACAGAGAATAGTTCAAATGATTTAAATCTTTGCAGCTTTATAGCTGATCCCGTTTATAAAAAAACAAGTATTTCAGCCTACTCAGCAGGGACTCTGGATGGGAATACTCTTTATCAACCACTAGATTTATGGCTCGATGGAAATAGGGATTTAACAGTTCTAAAAAAATCATTTGTCGAGTTTATTCATGCCTATACATATCAGGACATCATCACTTTTCCTGAGATGGACCGGTTAATGACAGAATCATTTATCCCGTCTCAAATGACAGTCAAAAATCAAATGGTTAATAGTTTTGATTTAGTAGATGTTATCGGCGGAGAAGCACTAGAGATTGTTTCAGATGTAGCCGATGAGCTCGAAGTAAAACTAGAATCTTTTATTGAAGACAAAGACGGAAATACTGTGGCTGGTGGAGATTTTTTTGCTGAATTATATTCAATGCCATTAGATGCAACCGGAGAGATTATTCCAAATGAAAAAACTCTTCTAGCAACATTTGATCCTGAAAACTTAAGCCACAAAATAAACTTCAGAACAGATTTAATCTACTCATTAGTGGTGATTCAGTCCGATTTTTCTAAACACTTAGCAAACGAAGGATTGAAATTTAACGTTAAAATAATGGGAGGTTTTAAACCTATCTTATATGCGAAGTTAAACACTATACAACTTGGTTCTCTATGGGACTATCCTGCAAGAAAAGAGTCAGAGCAAAAGTGGATTAGTTATTATGCACCACCTTCGATAATTACTCTCAGTATCATTAAAGGTAAATATAATTTATTACTACAAAACGGTGAGCCAGATGTTAATGGACCTATAAGTACAGACTTCAGTAATTTTTCCTATAATGAAAGAAGATACACTATGAATCACGACAGGCCGGTAAAGTTTCCTGGGGTATATTCAGACTACACTGGCGTCGGAGTGATACCGGATACCACAAGTTTTTATAATTTTACTATCAACTATAACCCTTCAGTGCAACCACCACTAAATTTTTTCGATCCTTTAGATGAAGTATACAATAGTCCATATATCAATATTCAAGAAACGACACAGCTTGATATAGATAGTGACTTTCGAATTATGGGCCCGCA
>JABJPQ010000484.1 GCA_018663815.1 Halobacteriovoraceae bacterium
ATCTGCAGCTCAATCAGCGATTAAACATGAAACGATTAAGTAGTTTAGCTGAGGCTTTTTTAAATACTTCGCATGCTTCTGCAATTGCAGTTGCTGTTATTGATTTTTCAAAAAATAATTTTGAATGTTTTGAACTCAATGAAAATGTGATCAATAAAAGCGAACCTCAAATATTCTTTGACTATGCCAGCCTGACTAAGCCTCTTACAAATTCTTTTATAAATATTAGCGAAAAAATTTCTGACCCTAAGTTAGATTTACTTTTAAATCATAGAGGAGACCTTCCTGCATGGGGGCTCCTTTCAAACAAGAGCTGGAAAGAACAAATTTTAAGCTATGAAGTGAGAGAGAGTGAGGTATTGTATTCAGATTTTTCTGCTTTAAGATTTATGCTTGAAGTTGAAAAAAAGAAAGGTCAACCCTACCAAGAAATGGTGATGAAAAATTTAGACCCAAAAATAAAATTTTGGAAAGATTTACTTCCAACGGATAAATGTATTCAAAATGGTTATTATGGCCAGAAAATAAACATAGGTAAGGTGCATGATCCAAATGCTTACAATTTAAACGTATTTACTAGTCATGCGGGTTTATTTGGAACGATTGATGCTCTTGCTAAAACATTAATTAATTTTAATCAAAGTTATGATTTGCTTTATTTAATGCAAGAAAAAATGAGAAAAAAGAAAGATCGTTTTGTTGGTGGTTTTGATACAGTTTCAACTCCAATGGATACCTTGGCCGGAAAAGGCTGCTCTGATTTTACATTTGGGCATCTAGGTTTTACAGGAACATCATTTTGGATTGATGCTGAAAAAAAACTTGGCCATATTATCTTAACCAATGCAACAAAAGAGTATTGGTTTGATAAAAAACAACTTAATGAATGTCGTAAGAAAATGGGAGAATTTATATGGAAAGAATATTAATAATTGCACTTTTGTTATTTGCTAAAATAAGTTTTGCATATGATATTTCAGTCGTAAGCGATCTGGATGACACTTTGAAAATTACTAATGTTCAAAGTATGGCCGAAGCTGCAAGGAACGCTCTGTTTAGTAAAAAAGCATTTCAAGGAATGCCACGGTTATTGGAAAAGATGGAGAGCTATTCTAACGATTTATATATTTTAACAGCATCACCTAAATTTTTAAATAAACCGATTAAGAAATTTCTTAGTTACAACGATATTTTAATCAAAGATATTTTTATGCGAAGCCTAACTCGAGAGGCCGATAAAAAAAAGTATAAGTATAAAAGTTTGCAGAAAATTTTAGAACTAACATTAGGTGATAAATTAATTTTGATCGGTGATAATACCCAAGTTGATGAAAGTGTTTATCTTCAGATTAAAAGTGAGTACCCTGATCGAGTTGAAGCCATTTATGTTCGTAAAATAAAAGATAAGCCGTCAGCCAAAGGAGTCTTCCCTTTTTATACGGCCTATGGGATAGCACTGGCAGAGTATAAATCTGGACGGCTGAGCTTAGTGCAGGTACTGGATATCGGAAAAAGTATTTTATTAACCAAAGACTTGAAACAATACATTCCAAAATTTGCTTACTGCCCTAAAAGAAAGAGTGAGTTTCCAAGGGTTACAGTAAGTACTTTAGCGTTAATGACAAAACAAGTTCGAAAAAAAATTACAAGCTTTTGTTTAGATAGACTTCCAAGTCATTAATATCCCGTAGATATATGTGTGTAATTTGTTATCGGTGTTCTAACAAAGGTTGTTTTTTGTTGCCGCCCTGCGTTAATGTTCTAAGCAAATAAATCACATTAAGGATAAACTATGAAAAGCGCTTTTTTACTACTTAGTACACTTTTATCACTTTCAGCGATAGGTGGAGTAACAATTGTATCAGACTTTGATGACACTATAAAAAGATCGAATATACCTGCGGGTGGTTTGGTTATGACTGGAAACAGTGTCTTGTATAAAAAAGCTTATAGAGGCATTCCAACTCTCTATAAAGCCATGGAAGAAAATGCAACAGACTTATATGTTTTGTCTGCATCACCCAGTGCCATTAAACCATTTATTAAGTGCACATTGGCAGAGTATGGCATTCCTTATAGACGAATTTTTACGAGACCTGTTTCAGCATTATTTTCCGAATCCAAAAAAATGAAATATAAAATTAATCGTATTGAAAGTGTCATGAGTGATGAAGATCAATTACTTTTACTCGGTGATAATGTTGAAGTTGATCATGATATCTATAAAACAATTAAAGCGAAACATCCTGGTAAAGTTGCGGATATCTATATTCGTATGGTGTTAAACAAAGATATTCCTGCAGATATTGTTAAGTTTTATACGGCATTTGAAATTGCCGCAAATGAATATCAAAAAAATCGATTAACAATGGAGCAGGTTCAAGATGTCGCAAGCGCAATTCTTGATACAAGAGAAGAAAAAATGTATCAATTGATTCCGGCTTATGCGAGCTGTCCAACAGAAGTTGCACAATTTACTCAAGTTAAGGTTCATGAGTTAAAGGATGTGGCTAGTAAGGTTTTCGAAAAAGTCGTAACTTATTGCAAGGATAGAAAAATTAAGGAAGCTTTAAGAGCAGCTGCTTTAGACAAGTTAATACGTGAGATGGAAGAAGAAAAAGAATTGGAAGATCAGTTTGATGATTTATATTATAACTAAGAATTAGACTAAAATTCATATTTCCTTTATTATAGTTTAGATAAAGGAAGTGTGAATGAATTTAAAGAATATGCTCGTTGGGCGAGAACTATCGCAAGCAAAACCAAAAATCAAAAAAATATTTTTTTATCGAATTTGTGGTACTGGCATGGGGGCTTGTGCCTGTTTAGCTAAGGAAGCGGGGTTTGAAGTCGCTGGAGCTGACACGACATTCTCTCCTCCCATGAGTACTTACCTTGAATCAGTTAATATTCCACTTCGTAAATTAGAACTCCTTACACGAGAAGAACTAAAAGAGTATGATTTAATTGTCGTTGGAAATTCTGTCCCACGGCAAAGCGAATTTGCTCGTTTTGTAG
>JABJPQ010000371.1 GCA_018663815.1 Halobacteriovoraceae bacterium
AAGACAATCGTACTCATCTCACTTCCAGATTGATGTGTAAGATTTGAAATTGCGTTAAAAATAATTTTTAAAAAATAATTATCTGGATCATGGGTTAAATAATGTTTGGCCACCGCGGGGAACATTGGAAATATAATCGAAAAACCGATTAAGTCGAGAAATAAGGTGAAAAAGACTATGCCAATCGTTTTTTTGGCTTTTGGTGACAAATCCGTTGTCGATACTTTTGCGCCCATATAAACGACTTCCTTATGTATGTAATTATAACAAAAGCTTAATTACAAAGTTTGAGTTTCTCCTTCAAACAATTTATATTAAACATGTTTAAATAACTAATAAAAAAAGGAATATTCATGGCGCAACGCAAGTCAAAGTCTCGTACTGAAAAAGAGCTCACAGGCGTCTCATTACTTGGAAATCAAAATAATCAATACCCAAATGAATATACCCCAGATATTCTTGAAGCATTTCCTAACAAAAATCCAAGCTCCATGGCCTGGACTAGCTTTATTTGCACTGAGTTTACCTCATTATGCCCAAAAACTGGGCAACCAGACTTTGCCAAGATCTTTATCAACTATGTAGCTGACAAGACCATGGTTGAGAGTAAATCCCTTAAAATTTACCTATTTAGCTTTAGAAATCACGGTGATTTTCATGAAGATTGTATTCAAAAAATATGTGATGACCTGTATAATTTAGTTAAGCCAAAGTATATTGAAGTTATTGGTGAGTTTACACCAAGAGGTGGAATTACAATTTGGCCTTATTGTAGTAAGTCCAATAAGAGCGTTCAATTTAAAAAGCTTAAAGAAAATCGTTTTTTGAATTATGCTCCCGGTAAATATACAATGGACTTAAGTAGAGTTTATTAAAAATTAAAACGAGGTATATATGTTTGGTTTAGGTTCAACAGAGTTAATAGTTATTGCATTTATCGTCGTACTTCTTTTTGGAGGACGAAAATTACCTCAGCTTGGTAGATCTATGGGTAGCGCTATTACAAACTTTAAAAAAGGTTTAAATGATCCTAACCAGGAAGATAAAAAAGATGATGAAGATGAGGCGAAAAAAAGTTAAATTTTAATTAACTTCTAAAACTTCATTCAATCTCAACTCTTCTAGTCTAGATGAAACCATGTCATTTCTAAACGTGCTAATTTTGTTTTAAAAAAGCACCCAACTCCTTTATTTTGCCAACTTTTATGGCCAGTTTATAAAAAAATGTCCATGAGATAATAAAAGCCTAAAATTTTATTATCAATGCTAGAGCCTCTATACATACATAAAGAAAAATTAAGTTGAAAAAAACATAAAACAATCCGTTTAGAACTTACAATCTATTAAATCAAAACTTACAAGAGGAACATACATGAACCAAATTCAAGCGGCTTTTCCTGATAATCTACAGTTCTTGTACCCTATTCTATTTTTTCCGATCCAACTTATGGAGTGGGTATTTATGGGCGAGGTTGATGCACTTTTCGCCAGTAAAGTCCTTTTACTTTTCTTACCGGTATTACTTATTACGGTTGGATTTTGGACAAGTCTCTTGTGCTTATCTATGTCCTTATTTAGATCAAATCGGATTCAATTTATAGCCACCGTACTTATTACTTGGTGGGATGGAGGTAGGGCCATACTACTTTACTGGGCCGGTCTAATGAGATTTATCTTTTTAGGATTTGGTTGGAGCTTTGGAGCATTAAGAATAAGTATTTTAGCTTTATTTCAAACTATTAAAGATATATTATTTCTTCCCCTGACAGTACTTAACCAAATGGCTTCAAATTATTCCAAGCCAGGTATTCCATGGATAGCAGTCAGTATTACATTTTTGTGGATTGCTTTAGAATCATTAATTTTTTCCTATGTCTTAACACCTATGGTGTCTGAAATATTAGTTGCAATGACAGATTTTGAACTTGCTAGAACTTTCGTGACATTTTTTCTCTTTATTTTTCTTTTCATGGTCATCGGTGGAAGTATGGCCTGTATGCACGGACTCGTTGAGGCCATTGAGCAAAAGAGTGTTCTGGGTATAATAAAAATGTTATTCATAGAGATAATCGTCATGCTCATGGAGGTTGTCTTCTTTTACAGAGAGTTTGTTGAATCAGTCTTGCCATTTTTTAATAGAATGTCAGAAGATGAAATCATGTTAGGACCACTTGCTATACTAGGTATTGGAATCGTTGCATGGTTTGGGATTAGGGCCGGGACATGGTTTTTCTTTGCACGGTATGGAACTCCAACTTTACTCATGATTATATCCAGAGAAGGCATGGATGAGAGTCAAAAGAAAAAAGATAGTATTGTCTCGGTTGGTAAACCTCTTAGTTGGATTAAGCATTTAACCAAAGACTTACAAAGTGAAATAGATTGGTTCTCGCTGAAAGGATCTGAGATCATTGAAGCCTTTGTCCTACCACCAATA
>JABJPQ010000319.1 GCA_018663815.1 Halobacteriovoraceae bacterium
AGTAATCGAAAAACTAGAAATTGGGATCGAGATGAAAAAGTATATTTAAACTATTTACAAAAGAATAAAGATGTTGATATAAGGATTGCATCTTAGGAACTTAAAAAACAACTCAGGTTCCAACTATCCAAAAATTTTCCGTAAGTGTACTTAATGTTTCTTATAAGTTCCCGTTGATATAAAAAGTAGCAAAAAGAGTTCCATCACTTTCTATATTATCATCTGAGTAATCTACGGTTTGAACTTCCTCGTTTCTGTCATACTCAGTAAAGTTTTGAGAACGATTATCTATTCTGTACTCTACTCTGATTCCAGCATCGCCATTTGCTGGTCTGATGATTCTTTTAAGTTTAGCGTCCACTCCAATTTTTGAGTAATAACTTACATTGAACATCCACTCATCACCTGAATCTCCAGTGACTATCTTAGGAATACTAAATGCTCCATTATTCGAATCAAGACCAACGCCTGCACTAACTGTAATGTCCTCAGTTACTCGAAACTGTCCACCAAGATAAAGGTCTAAATCGACTCCATCGTTATCAAGCTTCTTACCAAAAACTTGCTCTTCTTTAAATTTGTAACTATTTAGCGAGTAACCTAAGTGACCAGCAAATACAACATCTGTTCTTGCAAGTGGTGTTTGAAAAATTGAATCCCAGTTGAGCTTAACCAGTGTAATTGTTTGCACATCAAAATTCGTGTTTGTTTTATCTTCTTCAAAAACACCATACTCTACACTTCTCGTAGTACCTGCCCCGGCCGTAGAGTCATATGCTTTAGCAATTGAAAGAGAAACATAATACGTTTTAGCTTCATCAACACCTCTAACAATATTGTAATTTGCCCAACCAAGGACTTCTCCATCAACTTTATTAGAGTAAAGTGACCCGGAAAGACCTAAGGCATCCTTCGAACCAAGTGTGCTATCAAAACGCTTTAAATATATCTCCTCAACGAGCTTGTCTAATGGCCGTACAGCACTTTCAATATCGAGATTAATGTTTTTCTCAGTTTGATTAATCTCACTAGCAAATCCAGTATTCATAACCAGTAATAAAGAAACAATTAAAGACTTTTTCATTTTACACTCCACTGAGCCACGCTCATCGATCTTAGGTTTTAATCCAATTATTATTTATAAATTCTTTTAGTTTGAAGAAGTTACAACACAAAATAATGCACTGCAACATACTTTTACTTATCATATAAACTTTTCAGTCATATAGGGAGGGAGGGAGGTTGTCACAAAATTTTAAATTATGTTCCACAAAAAGTTGCGACCACTTCTTCACTGGGTACGGGAGCAAGACTATACCGGTCGAGTTGAGATTGAAATTCAAATGGCCGCTGCATGACTTTATTTATATCATTAAACACAGTCAGGTCATCATTCATGGCACCTTGTATGGCCAATTCAACCTGATGATTTCGGGGGATATATAACGGGCTAACTTTACGTATTTTTTCTGCTACTTTTTCAATAGTGGTTCCATCTGCTGTTAATTTTTGTTTCCAAGTATTATAAAAAGTCATCATCCCCGCACTTTTATGAGTGGAATCTAACGAGCATATATTTCTAAAACTTAAAGTAAAATCCAATCCTTCCTGTTCCAGTAAGTTTAAAAATTGATTAATTAAATCTACATTATCACTTTTTAAGCCCAGTTTAGCCGTCATTTTCTTATCAAGTTCACATTGAAAATCCTCACTCACACTTTCTAATTCTTTGTTTAAAAGTTTAACCGCTGTTTGATCATCAGCATGTACTAATGGTTTTAAGCACTCTGCAAGTCTGGCCATATTCCATAAAAGAATATTTCCTTGATTGTTATAAGCATATCGCCCATTTTGATCGATCGAGCTAAACACTTTTCCATGACTAAACTTATCCATAAAAGCACAGGGTCCATAATCCAACGTCTCTCCAGAAATACTCATATTATCTGTATTCATAACTCCATGAATAAACCCAAGGGACATCCAATGAGTTACAAGTGAAATTTGTTTTCTAATCACCGCTCTTAAAAAACTAATTGCATGATCAGTTACAATTTCAGGGTAGTGCCGTTCAATAGCATAATCTAAGAGAGTTTTAACACTTTCAACATCTCCTTTTGCAGCAAAATATTGAAACGTGCCAACCCGAATATGACTAGATGCTACTCTCGTAAAAATAGCCCCTGGAAAAGACTTTTCTCTATGAACAAGCTCTCCAGTAGAGACGATAGCTAAAGCCCTTGTCGTTGGAACTCCTAAGCCATGCATAGCTTCACTTAAAATATATTCGCGAATAACTGGACCTAAAGAAGATCTTCCATCGCCACCTCGTGAGAAAGAGGTAATTCCTGAACCTTTCAATTGAAGGTCAAATCGTTTTCCC
>JABJPQ010000097.1 GCA_018663815.1 Halobacteriovoraceae bacterium
AGTAATCGAAAAACTAGAAATTGGGATCGAGATGAAAAAGTATATTTAAACTATTTACAAAAGAATAAAGATGTTGATATAAGGATTGCATCTTAGGAACTTAAAAAACAACTCAGGTTCCAACTATCCAAAAATTTTCCGGTTACTTGTTCTATAGTTTTTTAATAAAATTTCTTTTTAGTTTAAGACTTTTCTCGCTAAGGGCAGACTCCAGCTGGGATGATTGTACTTTTAGACGAAAAATCGGCTAAAGTTGAGCCTGCTATAATAGTTCTTAGCAGTTGCATAGGCTTATAGTAGTCTATAAATATTACCGCAACGACTCTATGCATTGCGGTATCTAGCACTTCCATCTATAGTGCCGGAAATTTTAATAAATTGATGATTACTTAGGAGGTATTTATGCCATTTTTAATTTGGCCAGTTATTAAAGGAGTGCTCGCAATAACAACAGTTGTTACAGGTTCATTATTATCAAGTGGATGTAATGATGGTGATGATGGGTATAGCTCTCTTACAGCAACACAATCTATTGCAGCAGGTTTACAATGTGGAGATTTTACGGGAGTTGAAATTACCACTGGATTAGATATGAATAGAAACAATACTTTGGACCCAGATGAAGTTAATGTAAATCAAACACAAATTTTATGCGGTCAAAGAGTTGATGGAGCAGTTAGTTTAGTATCTCTTACTGATGTTAATACTGGGGACTTAGTTTGTCCTTTTGGTGGGATTTCTGTTAACACCGGTTTAGATATTGATGGCAGTGGTATGCTGCAACAGTCTGAGTATAAATATACAAAAAAAGTTTGTAATGGCCATGACGGAGTAAATGGAGTTAACGGAACCAATGGAGCAAACGGAGCAGATGGGGCTAACGGAACCAATGGTACAAACGGTACAAATGGATACTCTTCGGCTACTAGAATTATTGATGTTAGCATTGGAGCAAACAACTGTGCTTATGGTGGTAAAAATATACAAACAGGTCTTGATGCAAATAGAAACGGTTTATTAGATAATAGTGAAGTAACGGGAAGCAATATTATTTGTGCCGTTCAAGTAAATGACAATAAAACTCTTGTTAGAAATTCAGTTATCAATCCTGGTACAACATGTACTAACGGTGGTATTTTAGTCGAAGTAGGTATTGATGATAGCAATAACGATATCCTTGAAGCAACTGAGGTTGACTCGTCAGTTAACAGATGTAATCAAGTTCTCGTTATAAGTGGAGCACATGCAAAAATCAGAACGACTGCGGCTACACAACAGCAATGTCAACTTGGTGGATTTCTTTTTCAATCAGGAACAGATAATGACTACGATAATTATTTAGACAACAGTGAGATTGAAACGACAGAACTAGTTTGTAATGGAGTTGATGGCTTTGATGGTCTGGTTTCTTCTGCTTATTATTATGGGACTCAATGTCCATCTTTTGAAGGAACTGAGTTTCAATCTGGTCTAGATACAAATTATAATGGAATCTTAGATGTATCAGAGGTTACAAATGTTTCTTACAGCTGTGACGGTGTTAATGGTATTGATGGAATCGATGGTTTTGATGGTCTTGATGGTATTGATGGGCAAGATGGATGGGCTCTCAATGGATATAATTCTTTAATTGAAACATACGATGCTGGTTTTGCTTGTACTAATGGCGGAATCTACGTTGAGTCAGGACTTGATACAAATGAGAATGGATACTTAGACACTTCAGAAATTCAAAATAGTGATGTCGTTTGTAATGGATTAAATGGGCTTGATGGTTATGATGGAGCAAATGGTTATGACGGAGCAAATGGGTATGACGGTACAAACGGTTATGATGGGCTTGATGGATTAAATTCTCTCATAAACACTTACGAAGATAGTTTTTACTGTGACTTTGGAGGAGTAGTAATTGAAACAGGTATTGATTTAGATGATGATGGGTATTTAGACTATGACGAAGTTGAAAATACAAATTATATTTGTAGATAATGATTATTTAGGCGGACGAACATAATAAATAGCCACTTTATGGCATTATAATTACTGGCCCACATCTTCGGATGTGGGCATTTTAAATTTGATGAATGAGATTATCCCTTAAATTAACAAGCAAAAAATACGGTGTCACTCAATTAAGAGACAATTTTCTAGCCAAATACTACCTTCGTAAATTGAAATTTTTATATGATGGGGAAGTGCTGTGGCGTTGTATCGAGCTGTGTGTTATTTTTAAACCATTAGTAAAATGAGCACAAGCTCGAGAGGAGTAAATTATGAAAGTATTATTTATTGGGCTAACTCTTATGGTCTCAGCTGTATCAATTGCCTGTGATGATGGAATGTTTGATCTTGGGAAAGTTAAGTCAATCGAAACTGTTTCTGGAAGCTATATTGCAGAGATGAATACCTCTGAGTCACCTAAAATAGTTTCGGTTCATAACGATTCGGTTAAAAGAGTTCTTGAATTAGCCTATCGTACAGATAGTAATGTTTGTGCAAAACTATCTTATGTTGGTGCAATCGGAAATACGAAACACCAATTAACAGAAATTAAAATTCGAAAATAGCTAGAGAAATGAATAAGTCTTAGTTAACAAGACAAGGACTTAAAATACGAAAAGAAAATTTGTCTCATTTGTCTCATTTGTTGAGTTTACTGCTCGTAGTTATAAGAGATTTTTTAAAACCTTTTGGACAATTAGCCTTTGTTCTCATCGCTTTTTATTTCTAAAATGACATTTCTATTGTACTCTACCCAAAATAGTAAACATGAGCTCTAGGAGTAAAATTATGAAATCAATTATATTAATATCAATCTTAGCAATGCTTTCAAGTACAGCTTACGGCCGAATGATTAAATGCAATATCAGAACAAATCTTTTAGAAAATAAAACGATTCTTTATGAGTTATCTGACCAAGGACATGGACCAATGGCCAAGTTTAAACTTAATGATTATGTTGGAACGGTTTCCTCGGCGATGGGGCTTGTGGTGATGACTATATTCTATCAAGATGGTACCCAAGCTAATAGTATTCATGGCGTGGTGGCTGACGGTGCACCTTTAGGTGGAAGTGTTATCAATAAAGATGACTGGTTAGAAGTTCAATGCAATACGGATAATCATTAGCAACGAATCTGAGAGGATTGAACCCTTTGTATAAGAACTGTTATTCAGCTAATTGTTTTTTATTTTTGAGGATTGGGTTTCTATTGTAAAGAGTATCTAGTATATTTTCAGTTGTTCTTTTGAGGGATACAATAGTTTGATGAAAGTTTCTGAATTTATGGTTTCAAATGTCATGAGTTGTCACTTAGACGGCAGTGTCAAAGATGCAGCAAAACTGATGCATGATAATGATTTCAGTGTTATTCCAATTGTGGATAGAGAAAATTACTTACAGGGAATTATAACCACCGCAGACTTTATTGGTCAAAATGTCAATATTCCGGATGCGCTTGCAGATATAAAAAAAATCTTAGGTGAGCTTCATTACTTTGGTAATATCGAAGCGATATACAAGAGAGTTGAGGATAAAAAATTAAAGGATGTTATGATCAAACGTCCTTTTACCGTTACTCCCAATGAAAGTCTGACTTATGTTATTCGTATGATGCAAGTTAAAAAGATTAAACGGATTCCAGTTGTAGAAAGTAACAAGCTGGTAGGAATGGTTACTCGCGATGATTTAATTAAGGCCTTTATTAAATCTAAGTCAAACTAGGTTCTGCTCGCTAAGGGGAAAAAACGCGTAATGAAGTATCGCTAACCAATTGGTTTTTGTATCTAACAGAGTTATTTCTAAAGTAAACTTAGCCTTAACTCAAGTGGTGGATGATCTGATCCCTTCACATTTGGAATTCGAGAAGAGATAACTTTTAATTCTTTAATCCATGCATGGTCTAAGACTTTTCCTAAAAACCTTTTTCGAATATCATGATCAAATTTTACTCGCTTCATGGCAAGGTTTTTAAAAATCCCATTCATCACACCCAGCTTAGTCTTGGTCCAAGTATTAAAGTCGCCAGCAAACAATACTGGTCCTTGATGATTTTTTATGACTTTTGCGGCCTCTACTAGCATGTGTTTTAGCTTGTAGTATCGAACAAAATTTATGGCATGGATATTTCCAACGAGTAATTCCTTGTCATGACCAGTTAGTTTATATCGAGTAAACAATGTGACCTTGGGTGTTTTAATAATTGGCTCCCTATAATAACTTCGTTGCCATTTTTTTAATGTCGTCTTTACAATAGATGCTGTGCTTACACCAGATGCGGTATTATTGTCTTTCGTATCAATCCACGATCTTGCAAACCAGAACTCAAACTCCACCATTCTCTCAAAAACGTTAAACATTTTATCTTGTGCGTAGACTTCTTGTAGTAAAAGAATTTCTTTATCTCGAGTTAAGTCTTCGAAGTCTTTTTTCCATGTTTTGTTATAACCTTTATAAATATTCCAAACTAAAACATCGATCTCAAAAGGATATAATGAATCTGTTTCTGCATGAGTATTATGGGCCGTTAAAACATCTTTATCATTGGGGATAATGTATCTCTTAGCATCTGCAACGGAAGAAAATATTAATGCAATTAATAATATATACCTCATATATGTCCCCTTTAGGTGTATGAGATTGTTAAATCTAACCATATGACTACCTAGATACTCTGTTATTTTTTGATACGAGACTCTATCACTTAAGTAATGATTAGTATCAAAAAAACACCGATATTTTTGTAGAAATAGAAGCTATTTAATGACATCAAAAAAATGGGTATTCTCCCTATGATAAATTATGTATTATTTTTGACCCCGAAGAATAAATCACGTTGAATACTTACAAAAAAAGATTCCTAAATCTTTCTATCCATTTACATAAGAAAGCCTTGGCGCTCCAATGCTTATGTTTAATTATTAAGTCTGAATAACTTAATTACATTTCTTCAGAATTGTTTTGTTGCCATTTGCTTCACTTAAGGTAAGTACATTATTACTTAGTGTTGCTCCTCCACTTGATGTTTGTCCTTCAACATCCAATGTTAGCTCAGTTTCGCTAGCACTCCATTGACAATTATTTGAAGAATAAATGACTTCCGTTGAGTTTTCTTTAATGGCATCAATTGAACAACTTCCAGCGTTTTGAAACCCATAGACTATTATAGCTTTAATCCCACCAACATCCTCGGTCTGAGTTGAGCAATAATGATTACCAATTAATCTTTGAGCCAAATTTGAAGAAGTATTGCCAATATCAGGTCTACGAGTATCAGGAGTGTCAGGTGTTGGATTTGATCGATCAGCAATCGCTCCACACTCAGAGTAAGAATACTCCTCATTTTGACTATCACGAACTGTTAACTTTCCAGCTTGATAATTTGCATCAGCATCCATTTTATTTCCATCAATATTAACAGTTAGGACTGTCGCTGTTGCTCCCCAGGTACATTTTTTTGATGAATAAAGATCTGTATCTACAATGTTAGTTGAAGGTGTTGTCTCTCCTTGGTTTTGGCTTGTTTCTGCATTTTGGTGTTCAAGATGACAAGTACCATCAGACTTAAAAGTATAGATATCTGAAACAGTTTTTCCATCATTTTCAAAAGTATAGTCTGAGCAAAATATTTTATTTGAAAGGTCTTTAGCTAGTTTAGACGAGTTTTGTCCCACTCTGTTACCAGTTCCTCCATTACCATCTTTTTCCTTGCTACTTCCACCACCTGAACTTCCGTTACAAGATACTAAAATTAAACAAATAGAAACGGCAAAAATTAAATTTTTCATTGATTCTCCTCAAGGTATAATCTCTTCTTGATAAGGAGATATAAAAATAGATTGCTTTCGTAAAGGAGTTTTAAAATTTTTACTTAGTACAACTGAACACAATCCACTTCTGTGACTGATCCATCTGAGATTAGTATAGAAACAGCGTCATCGGGGCCAAAGTAATCAATGACTTCGAGGGTTCATTTCATTTCGCCCTTACTCATTCCATGTAAAGTCCCAGGTTCGGGTAACTCTGGCATGAGTTGTATTTCTTTAATATTATTCAGCTAATTATCAATATATTTAAATAAAGTGGGACTATTGGTGTCTAATGATACCTGATGCACGTTTAAGATTTTGATTCAACAAGTTTTTAAGTAATTATTCAAATCGTGGTGAACCATTGTAATAATTTCTCAAAAAAATATAAGTGTAATAGAGAACGTTAGAGTTCAAATTGGAAAGGAGAGGGGCATTACTTTAGCAAGAGCTCTTAATTATTTACTCTCAGCTTTAAAATAACATTATTTAAAACATCTGGTAACGGTGAGTTTAGCAAAATAAGCTCTCCAGTATAGGGATGATTAAACTCTAGTTCATGACAATGTAAGAAGATTCGATTCATGCCATAATTGTCAGCAAAGTGATTATTTACTTTTCCTTTACCGTGTTTACGATCACCAATAAGTGGTTTTATATCTTTTCTAAAGTGCCGTCTGATTTGATGAAAGCGGCCTGTTTTTATTTCGACTTCGGTATAAGTACAAAACTCGTGATGAAAATATTCAATTGGATTATAAAGAGTTAATGCTTCTTGTTTAATCTCTTTTTTTATATCAGACTGACTAACCCCACTTTTTGATAGAGTAACATCGTACACACCGGACTTCTCAATCTTTCCTCGGTTAAGGCAAAGGTATTTTTTATGAGTTGTTTTTTTGTTCCAGATTTCTTGAGCTTTTGTCGCGGCTTTAGGTGTTTTTGCAAATATAACAATTCCCGAAACTGCTCTATCTAGCCTATGAACAGGATAAATCTTGGATTCAAGGTGATCTCTTACATCAAATAACAGGCAATCTTTTGATTCTCTCTCCCCGGGCATAGGGCGAATGAATTTTTTTGCGGGCTTCTCAACAGCGATGTAATATTGGTCTTCAAAGTAAACTTTCATATAACAATCCAGATTCATAATAATTTTTAGTAATGGTCTGCCTTTAGCTTTGTTAAATATTATATTTTGAAAGACCAATGCTCATAAGTTACTATAGTCGTTTATTATTAATACGTTAACTCTCTTTTAAAAAAGAAAACAATTATGCTTTCAGGAAATATTTTAACTCGTAAAAGAAAAACAAAAGCACCATGCCCAAACTGTTTTTTGCATCTTGATCTGTGCTTATGTTCATTGATTCCAATTTTGAACTTAAAGACAAAAGTAAGCATGGTCATTCATCATAAAGAGCTAAAGAGAACATCAAATACCGGACAATTAGCTCTCAAGTCTTTGATCAATTCAAATCTTCGAGTGCGTGGGCTTAAAGATTCCCCTCTTGAACTTGGAGATTTATTGACTGACGAATATGAGACTTTACTCCTTTTTCCAAGTAGTAATGCAGAGGTACTAACACCAGAGTTAGCTCAAAATATCAAAAAGAAAATACAAATTATAGTCCCAGATGGTAATTGGCGTCAGGCAAGCAAAGTAAATACTCGTTATAAAGAGTTGGCTAATATCAAGAGAGTGAAGGTTGCCAGAGTTGGTACTGATCCTTATCACTTACGAGCAGAGACAACTCAAGATGGGATGGCCACATTGCAGGCAATTGCTTACGCACTTGGAGCTATAGAAGGTGAAGAGGTTCAAGACCAACTGCTTAAACTCTATGATGAAAAACTTGTTAGAACTCTTGTTGGGCGTGGAAAGTTACCTCTATCGTCGATTAAATAAAAATATTAATTAAACTCTATATAAGGTAGAGATAAACTGACTACTTTCGAATACCTATTTCGATTATTTGATAGAGTAAGTCTCCAGAAGAATTTTAAGAAAGACAGGCAGCTTTCTGATTACTTACTTTCAACAAAGACAAATGAAGTATTACTACATGGAATCGTTCTTGTTTTATTTGATTTTTTTTAAGGTGAGGGACTATGTGCTATTTTCATTCTATAAAATGAATCCTTTTTTATTCA
>JABJPQ010000045.1 GCA_018663815.1 Halobacteriovoraceae bacterium
CAACACTAATATATGATCCGTATAATTTAAATCTCTCACTTAATTTCAATTCAATATTTCCACCACGAACATCATGATTATAAAATTGAGGTGTCACTTCTGCTGTAACTTCACTTAAATCTGACTCAACAGAAACTTCAGCAATTATTGACATGGTATTTTCTGGTTTGCGCATATAAAAACTATTTATATAAAAACTTTTGTATTCAAAGCCGAGTTTAAGCCCTGCCGAAACCCTATTAACTACCTTTGAAGTATCTGGATAATTAACATCATAATGAATAGGAACATTTTTACCTTCAATTTCTGCTGAACTCAAAGGGGCATCACACCACATTGTTTTACATGCAACTGACCTATTTTTTTTATCAACAATTAAGCCTTGATTTAGCTCTGGTATATACAAAAAGGAGCCAAAAACTCCAAGCTCAAAACCGGATGCGCTTTTAATATCATAAAAGATTCCAACTAAACCTTCTTGACCCGGCTCAAAGTAATCAAAATTAATTCGATTATTTACTTTACCAAGTCCCCAAATCTCATCAGCGTGTGACCAATCAAGATTAGTTCTTCCGATTGCAAGCCGTGAGTTAACACCTCTATGCTCAATTAAAGCTTCCTTAATTGAATATTGCATAACCTCTTCATTATTAATTTGGCTAGAAATACTGAGCCCTTTATAGTAATTAGCAGAATTATAAGACTGATATTTAACATTCATAAATCCAAAATGTTTATTTCCAGCAACTTCACCAACATCATCAACCAAGTCACTTGCCTGAAAACCAAAGTCTCCAGATAGATTTGAAAATTTATCTGCCTCATGTTGGTTTAGATCAAAACTAAGTCCATTTAAACTCGCAGTGCTAGCAAAGCTTGCGTTCGAAATGAGAAGTAATGTAGCTCCAATTTTTTTAATCATTTTTCCTTTTTAATTTATAGTACTGCCTTCTTATTGTACCTAAACATCTCACTCAAATAAAAACAGGCAATATTAACACCCTTAAATTTTAACATTTTCGAGAGCTGATAACGCACAAAGGTGTAGTTTTTACCTGTAAAAACAGTGAACACTATCACTTAACCACCTGATTTCACATAACAAATGTTAAGGAAGTAAAAGATTGTAAGACTCTTTTAGTTGCTGATCAGCGCTAGTATTGGGAGAATTTTGGATTGACCACGGAAAAGGAAAAAAACATGAAACGAATTCTAATTATCCCCATTTTATTTTTAACGACTGCCTTCGCAGGCTCACCCAAAATTGACAGCACAAGGTTGTTTATCAAGTTGAAATCAGGTGCTAACATGCCCGAATCTCAATTAATTTTAAAATCAAAGCATCTATTTAAAGAAAATTACATTCTCACCACTACAGACGCACAGTCCTTAGCTCTTGAACTAGCCGCCAATAGGGATATTATCAGTACAGAAAACAACTATTATGCTGACGCAAAACAACTTCCAAAAGAAATGCATACAAAAGCAAATGACCCAGTCATGAACTTTAATGCTTTTAATGATCCAAAAGCTGGAAGAGTTTGGTCTTTTGCTAGTGCAGCGAAAAACGGTGTCTCAGTAGATAAATCTTATCTCTCTCCTCTTGGACTTGAGAAAGAAGAAATCATCGTTGCTGTAGTTGATACTGGAGTTGATTATAACCATGAAGATCTCAAAGCGGTCATGTGGCATAACCCAGGAGAAATCGCTGGGAACAATATTGATGATGACAATAATGGTTATATTGATGATGTTTATGGCATTAATACCATGGATAAGGATGCAAACGGAAATTCAACTGGAGATCCAATGGCCAGTCATTCCCACGGAACCCATGTTTCTGGAACGATTGCAGCTGCTCAAAACAATAATGTCGGAATTGCAGGTATTGCATCAAATGTTAAGATTATGGCCATTAGAGCTGTTCCAGATAACGCTGATGAAACAGATGCTGATGTTGTAGAATCATATTTATATGCTGCTAAACACGGAGCAAAGCTCATTAATTGTTCATTTGGAAAAAGGCTTAATGAAGGTGGAATGATTGTTAATGAAACAATTGATCATATCGGACAAGACTACGGCGTTCTTGTGTTTGCGGCGGCAGGAAATGACTACGGAAGAAATATTGATTCTGACCTTGTCTACCCAGCATCTTTTCAAAGTGATTACTTACTCGTTGTCGCTTCAACTAAAAAGAGCGGAGGTCTTTCTTGGTTCTCAAATGTTGGCGTGAAAAATGTTGATCTAGCTGCACCAGGCTCAGACATTTACTCTTCAGTTCCTGGAAACAGATATGCAAAAATGTCAGGAACATCAATGGCCACTCCAACTTCTGTTGGTGTTGCAGCGGAAGTTCTAAGCAACTTTCCACAGCTTGGACCAAAGCAACTTAAAAAAGTTTTAATGAATGCGGTAACTCCAATAAAGAAATTTAAAAAGAAAATGGCCGCAGGTGGAAGGATTGATCTTTATAATTCTCTTCAATACACACTAGAAAATTATATCAATTTATAATTATTACATCGACTAAAAGCAAAGCCCATTATCATATGGGCTTTGTTGTTTTTAAAGTGTATCGCTTCATATCAGCACCTCGAAGTTCATCACTTACTTATAGGGTGAATCACCTTTTTTAGACATTGAAATATTAGAAACAATTTCTTTTTCATACTCTTCCATGATTTTTTCTTCCACTTCATTTTCTTCATGATCAAAACCACAAAGATGCAAAAAGCCATGCACACATAAATGTAAAAATTCTTCGTGAAAAGTTAGGGAAAATTCCTGGGCTTGTTTTTCACAAACAGAGTGACAAATATAAAGATCACCTAACTCCAACTCAGGGACAAAACGATCAAACTCACCAACTCGTATGTTTTCTTGTAGTGGAAAAGAAAGAACATCGGTAATTGTGGGCTTTTGTCTATGTTCAGAATTTAACTGCTGAATATAAGCATCATTGCAAACCACAATATTTACATTAATTGAAAATGCTGAAAGCTTTAAAACATCATCTTTAAAGAAACTAATAGATTTTAAAAGGTGAGATAAAGATCTTTCATACTCATTTAATGTGTTTATATCAAAGGAAAAATTTTCGTAAAAAAAATTAATATTATTTTTCCCAAATATTACATTTAACTCTTTTTCCATAGTCCCACTTATTATATATAGTAGTTATTAACAAATCATTTTTAACGCAAGAGTGTTCGGAGATCAAATGAATTATGCAAACCTTGAAAAGCTAATAGATGTTATTGCAAAACTTAGACATCCAGAAGATGGCTGTCCCTGGGACCTTAAGCAAGACCATCAAAGCTTACTAAAGTATCTGATTGAAGAATGTTATGAGTATATTCATACTGTTGAGGAAGGTAATTTTGTAAAAATGGAAGAAGAATTGGGCGATGTTTTACTGCAAGTTCTCTTACATGCCAAAATTGCCAGCGAATCTAACCACTTTGACCTAGAAAGTGTTGCGAAAGTTCTCACAGACAAAATGATCCGCCGCCATCCCCATGTCTTTCAAAATAAAGACATTGCAAAAACCGAACAAGAAGTTGTAACGAACTGGAATGCAATCAAAAAAACAGAAAATCAAAAAGAATACCATATCAATAAAGAAGACGCATATGCTCCGGCCCTTAAAGCATCCGAAATAATTGGTGCAAAGTCTCAGGCTATCAACTTTGACTGGGACAATGTAGCTGACGTCCTTAAAAAAGTTGATGAAGAACTAGAGGAAGTGAAAGCGGAACTCAAAACAATGGAGTCTAAGGAAAGAATTAAGGACGAAATTGGCGACCTACTATTCTCAGTCACACAACTTGCTAGACATCTCGACATTGATGCTGAAGATGCACTTAAGCAAGCAAATTTGAAATTTATAGCACGTATTAATCTTGTGGAAAAAAAAGTTAAATCCGAAAATCTTAGTATGGTCGACCTTCCCACCAAAGAGCTTGAGAAGTACTGGGTTAAGGTAAAAGAGGAGCTAAAGACTGTATTAAATTAGCTTTTTTAAGCCCTTCGCTTATGATAATTTTATTTAAAACTAAGCATAAACTAGGAAGCTCACATGGTTAAAATCGCACTTTTATTAATTTTTTGTACTTCATTGTCAGCTCAGGCCGGCCTAAATGAATGGAACTTAAATGACATTAGTTATCTATACTCCCTACCAAAACTAGCTTCTCAGACTCCTGAGCACCTCATGACACCTCAAGACAGTGAATCAAATGGAGCGCTACTTCCACTTGAAGTCTATAAGTATGTTCCCAATGTTGTCGCAGGCTCTGGAAATATTCGAATTTATGAAAAGAACCTAAAGGTTATTGGTGTTCGAGTTGATCCTTGTCCAAGCTTTGATAAAAATAACTGTGGTCCCGCTGAAGTCCGTATGATTTGGCAACCTGTTGAATATGACAAAGACTTCAATGCTTGGCACGGACGTGACGGAGCCGTTCACTCTTTTTATCATCTCGGAAAAAAAGAAATGAACTCCTTACTAAAAGAGCTTTGGAATCTAAAGCTAAAAAATCAAAGTAATGGAATTAATACAAAAAAACTTCCCCTAAATATTCACCCAGCAATGAGTGACAAAAAATTTGTTAAACAACTAAATAAAACGTTTTTAAAATACTGTGGTAAGAAAAATCTCAAAAAAGTGACCTTTATGTCCCTGTTAGTTGCTACCAGATGGTGGAGATTTGGAAGTTTGGAGCTACAAAGTGATGGTACATGGATGAGAGTTCAAATTCCTAGAACCGATTTAAAATTTATTGATATTTTTAACACTGCTTCAGAGGGAAGACCTGCTAATAATATTCCTGGAAAAGCCATGGATGCTATGTTTAATATCTTTGCTGAAGATTACCCACAAAGAGATATCATCTTTCCAATTATTAACAATAGTTACCGCCAAAATAACGACTCTGATAAAGAAGTCTTTGCCTCAAAGTTAGATGCAATTTACCGCTTTAGAAATCCCCATAGAACAAATCCTGGAACACTAGACTGCGCTAGTTGCCATTTTGCAGACCCAGCGCTTTTTTATGCAACAAGAAGATTTCCTGATTTAGCCCAAATTACATCTGAAGATAAGTATCTTAATCCAGCCCCCAAATTATTTAATCTTGAAAATACAACCATTGCAAAAAAAGCAACTAGGATTGTGAGAGCTTTTGGATATTTTGGAGATAAAGCAGCAATTAATCAAAGAACAATTAATGAATCTGCTGCTGTTTCTCATTGGTTAAACAGTCGTAAATAACTACAACAATCCTCCACGTTCCAATAGTGCACTTGGATTCGGCTCTTGCCCTCGAAATATTTTGTACAATTCCATCGGGTCTTGCGAACCACCTTTTTCTAAAATATTTTCCTTGAAACTGGTAGCGACTTCCTTGTTAAAAATACCCTTATCCTTAAAGTAAGCAAAAGCATCTGCATCTAAAACCTCGGCCCATTTATAGCTATAGTAACCAGAAGAGTACCCTCCCGCAAAAATATGTCCAAACGAGCAAGACATATTGACAGCTGCTTCGATTGGAAACAGATCAAACTTATTCAATTTTTCATTTTCAAATTCTATGACGTCCTTGATACTAGTAGGATCAATTGTATGCCATTGCATATCTAAGCTAGAAAAGCTCATCTGCCTAATCGTTCCCATTCCTTGTAAAAATTTATTACTTAATTTGATTTTTGTAATCAATTCATCCGGGATACTTTCACCCGTTTCATAGTGTTTTGCAAAAAGATCTAAGCATTCTTTTTCCATAACCCAGTTTTCCATTATCTGTGATGGAAGCTCCACAAAGTCCCAAAAGACATTTGTACCAGACACAGACTTATACTGAGATTTAGTAAGGATTCCGTGTAGGCCATGACCAAATTCATGAAACAAAGTAAGAACTTCATTCAGAGTTAATAAGGAAGGTTTATCTTTTGTTGGCTTAGTAAAGTTACATACATTACAAACAAAAGGTCTTTTATTAGCACCAAACTGAAAGCCAGCTGGCCTTAAGGTAGTCATCCACGCACCTGAGCGTTTTTCTTCTCTCGGAAAATAATCACCATAAAAAAGTCCAAGGTACTCTCCATTCTCATCTTGAACTTCATAGGTACGAACGTCTCCATGATATTTCGGAATATCTTCGCGAGAAATAAAACTTATACCATAAAGCTTTTTTGCCACAGCAAAGATCCCCTCTAAAACATTTTCCAGCTTAAAGTACGGTCTAAGAACTTCATCATCAAAATCGAGTTCTTTTTTCTTAAGTTTTTCAGTGTAAAAAGGAGCATCATATTTCCTAAAATCCTTATCTCCAGTCAACTCTTCTTTCAACGTACTCAATTTTTGGAAATCTTCTTTAGCTCGAGGCATGGCCTTAGCAATAATATCATCAATAAAAGATGTAACCGTTTTTGCATCTTTGGCCATTCGATTTTCTAAAACAAAACTGGGGTGATCGGCATAGCCCAATAATTTTGCTCTTTGGTAGCGAGCTAAAATCGTGTCTAAAATTATTTGTTTATTATCAAACTCTTCGGCCGTAGCTTTGGTAGCATTTGCAAACCAGATCTCTTTTCGAAGATCCCTATTTTCACAGTACTGCATAAAAGGGTAATAACTTGGAAAATCAAGAGTGAACGCCCATTTTCCATCGTGTCCTTTTTCTTTAGCCGTCTCTCTAGCTCCTGTGATAACTCCCTCAGGTAACCCTGCCAGGTCCTCTTTCTTTTCTATCACGAGGAGATAATCGTTAGTGGCTTTTCTCGTATTCTCAGAGAAATCCAGCGATAGCTTAGCCAGTTTTTGATCTATCTCTCTTAAGTGTTTTTTATCACTTTCACTTAGTAGGGCTCCATTACGAGTAAAACTTTTATAAGTATTTTCGAGTACGGTTTTTTGCTCAAGATTTAATTCAAGCTCTTTTTTTATTGCATATACCTGCTTAACTTTTCCAAATAGTTTAGAGTCTAGGCTTATATCGCTTGAATAGTCCGTTAATTTTTGATTAAACTCTTCAGCAATATCACTTAACTCTTGAGTACAATGAGCGCTGTGAAGGGCATAAAAAACCTCCACAATAATATCAAGTTTATCTGCTGCTGTTTCCAACATTAAAATAATCGAATCAAATGAAATTTTCTTTTCTAATTTAATTTTTTCAATATTTTTTTTGGCTTCATCAATCGCTTGGATTAATGCAGGTAAAAAATGTTCAACCTTGATTGTATCAAAGTCAATTGCCTCTAAAGGTTTTGTTGATTCTTGTAATAAAGGATTCATGAGATCTCCAATAATTAATGTTTTAGTTTTTTTTGTTCTTTAAATAAAAATAGTATGACAATACCCCACAGGAACAAAAAAACAAATTGAAGTTGGGTTAGTATTTTCATATCACTAATTGCTATTTGGGCCATAGTAAAAGCGATCAATGCCTTTGAGACCCTATAAACGAACATATCTGTTATGTATTTTGCTCCAAATTTTTGCAGGCTCAAAAGGGGGTGGTACATGATATCCTTTACGGCCGCAAATAAGGAGTAATCAATTCCTTTCATCGAAACAAAGACACTGCCAACGATATACAAGGATCCAGCTCCAAAACTAAGCCCTCCAAATACAAGAATAAAATAAAAAAGTGGAATAAATAAGAAGATAGATCTTAGCTTAACTCTCACTAATAAAAAGGGTAAGACCATAAACTGTAAAAATAAAGCGACAATATTAACGTAAGAATAAAACTGCCCAAAATAAGCTGTGCGTTCATCTTTTATTGTTATGACTTTTTCAAAAACCATATTAAATTGCAAGTCAGCAATAAAAATGACAAATTGAGAAAGAGCCACAACTGCTCCAATCAAAAAAACATATTTTTTCACACCACGAATAGCACGAATAGGA
Organism: Halobacteriovoraceae bacterium; assembly: GCA_018663815.1. Classification (GTDB taxonomy): domain Bacteria; phylum Bdellovibrionota; class Bacteriovoracia; order Bacteriovoracales; family Bacteriovoracaceae. Next base: position 7,919 of record JABJPQ010000045.1, read on the forward strand.
GTAATGCTACGATTGGTTACCTCTAGCTGAGCGTGAGATATATCACCCGTAAAATAAAACGCGAGTACAGTAAATAGGATAATTAGAAGTGAAACCATAAAGACGATCTCAGTATTATAAGTACTAGCAAGATAGCTAGTAAGCTGACCTCCTATAATGCCCCCGATACTCCCTACGGCTCCAATAGGTCCAATTAAACGTTTAAACTGTTCAAGGTTATAGGTTGAATTCGCAAAGGCTAAACAAATATGAACAAGCAAAACAATATAAGCTTCTTTAGCTGCAAAAATAACGTAAGCCATCTGCTTAAAGCCCATCTTATATCCAATATAACCAACGAGCAGGGTCACAATTGAGAGGATGCCAGTAGTAAGATAGAGCTTATGCACTCCGATTTTACTTTGAAGATAATTATTAATACTAATCATCACCATCAAAACGAGCACACCTATAAAGGATGCAAACGAGTAATCATTGGCCGTATAAACATCATAAAAAATAGCCCCGGTTGCTGAGCGAACTAAAGGGTAACTAAATAAGGCTAAGAAATAGGTAAGGAGTATAAAGAAGCTTGTTTTTTTCAATCGAGCATCAAATCCTTCAAGGCACTGAAAGAAACTTTTCATTAAAGGTATCTATCCCCTTTTTGAGCTTCATTAAATTCATGATCATTGGCAAACTTTTCTAAATCAAGGGACGTGCTTAAGTCTAGGTTAGCTGAATTATTAACAACTTTACGCATAAATTCAAAAAGACCTTTTCTCGTTTCAGTACTGATAAGGTGCTCAACCAAGCAAGAGTCTTGATGAGCAATTACATCATCGACTTTTAAGATATCTTTTAAAAAATAATACATTAATGTTCTACTAGAAAGTATATGATGAACTTCCACATGCCCGGCATCCGAAAGGGTTAGAAATTTATTATCATCTTCAACCACAAGACTTTTTTTTCTTAAGTTAGCCACGGCCGTTGATACACTTCCCTTCGTCAATCCAAGTTCTTTTGCAATATCAGTCACCCGAGCATAGCCATGTTCTTCTTTTAATTTATGAATGGTAAGCAAGTAATGCACCATTGAATGAGTTAAATCGTTGCTAGATGTGTGAACTATCGTTTTTTTTCCTGACATAATTCATATATTTAACCAATTTATTAAATTATGGCCATATGTGTATATTTATTTGCACCCCCTTTTTGAATTTCAGCTCTCATAATCTCTAAGTTATTGATATAAAGGAGTATTTCGGAGGTACTTTTTAACCTATTAATCGATTTTCCAATAACGTGGTAAAATAATTTATATAATTTGAGGTATTTATGAGAATTTTTTTAGCAATTATTGCTGGTTTATTAGGGAGCAGTTACGGACTATCAGAGGATTCTGCTTATGATGTTGTCGACTCGACTCCTGTAACAGAGCAGCAAGAAGCTGACGGTGAAGTTTACATTCACCAAGGGCTTGCTAGTGAACGATATAAAGAAATGTGTCTTACAAACCCCGAAAAATATAAAGATATCTGTGATGAGGATAAAAAAGCTTTTGATGGTGGATCTAATCAAAAGCTTGAGCTTTTACTACCAGCGCTAACGAAAGCCTATTCAATGTTTACTATGATGGGCGGTGGCGGCGGTGG
>JABJPQ010000204.1 GCA_018663815.1 Halobacteriovoraceae bacterium
CAAGTGAGCCTGAGGTTGTTATTAACCCTAATGTAAAATCCTCATCATACTTTTCTTTGATAAGCATGGGATATAATAATCCTCCTAATGCTATTATCGTTACACCACTTGCTCCCGTAAACGCCGTAAAAAAGGCACAGAGAACCAAGCTAACAATGGCCACGCCTCCAGGTAGCCAACCAAGAGCACTGTGAGCAAGCTTAAGTAAACGTATTGGCGACTTTGATTCGGCCATAACATAGCCAGCAAAAGTAAAAAGAGGGATTGTTAACAATGTTGGTGCAGACGAGATTCGATATATTTCAATCGCAATGGCACTTAACTCGATTTCTGCAAATGAAAATGCAACAATGGATATAAGTGACATAACCGCAAATATGGGTCCCCCAATAAGAGCGAAAATTAAAATACCAATATACAGTAGAACTTCCATTAATTAATTATCAACTCCTTTTTGACAAGAAAGTAATAATCGAAAAATTAACCTAAGAGAAATAAGCCCAACTCCAAAAGGAATAATTCCTATTAATACACTTGAATGAATTCCCCAAAAGACAGCTTTACCAAATTCACTTTCAACCTTAACTAGATCAATTGCTGCTATGGTTAAGATAATCGTTGCAACTATTGTTATGATTGTAACCAATCTCTCAACCCAAACTTCGAGTTGTTTGTTTTGTGAATTGGCTAAGAACCTTGCGAGAATATCAATTTTTATATGCTGTTTATTACTTGTTGCTAAACTTGCTCCTAAAAAAGCAGCCGTAAATACGAGGTGCCTTACCATTGGCTCAATCCAATAAGCTGATAACTGAAACCACCTCATGACAATATTTGCAATTGTTAGATTCAACATAAAAAAAACACAGATGACGACTCCCCACTTCGATATTAATTCTAAATAATGATCAAAGCTTCTAATCATCTTTGCTTCTCCAAGGTGTTAATTATTTGCTGGGATAAAACTTTGCCTGCCAACTTAGAGATCACTTTAAGCCTAATTTTTTCTGCTTGTAACATATCTGACTTAGGAAATATAGCAAACTCATCTCCTTGAGCTTTAAGGACTTCCAATGATTTTTTGTTATCAATAATTGCAAGTTTATTGGCCCTATCAATATGCTTTTTAGCAATGCTCCTAACAAGTTTTTGAACTTTGGGTGAAATCTTCTTCCACCTTTTTTGGCTAATCAGTAATGCCCCTATTGAGTAGGCGGTTGGGAAATCCACGAGATATTTAATTTTGCTATGCCATTGTAGTGCTAAAATCCCTAAAGGAGGTGCGTATGATGCCTCTATCATTCCTGTTGAAAGAGATGACATGACATCCGGTAATGCGAGAGGTACGGAAACAAGTTTAAGGGAGTCTATCATAGCTCGCACAACCTCATCACCTTCCCAAGCCCACATTTTAATTCCTTTCAACTGTTCTAGGTTAGTTACCTTTTTTGTCGAAACGAGATAAACCTTACCAATGCCATAAAAACCGAGGTTGATAAAACCTTTTTTGGCCAAACCAGTATTAAAATATTTTTCATTCGTATGGATAGATTTTAAGGCTTTTTCCTCACTATGATAGAAATTAAAGGGAACTTCAATAGAACGAATATCTGAAAAGATATCTCCTAATGTTTTACCTGTGAAGATGCCACCGTGAAGTTGTCCCACCCTTGTTTTGCGTAAAACATCTGGTTCATCCCCTTGGACACCACCATAATAAATTTGAAACTTAATTTTGCCATCAGTTGCTTGTTTAATTTCTTTAGACATCTCGCTTAAGGTTTTGGCCCAAGATGTTCCTTTTGGGACAATCGTTGCTAACTTGACCTTCATGGCCAAAGAGTGAGTAGAGAGTAATATAAGGCAAATAATTACAAGTGACTTCATTATATTTTTTCCTTTAAAATAATTCTTTTTCAAGATTTTTTAGTACTTTATATTTTTCGTTAGCAATACTATTATAAAGATTGAAGTGTCTATTCTCTTTAAAGTTTTTAGTCGACATATTATCAGTTCCATACAGATAAGAGCGCCAAAGCTTTAGGTCTTTACGCAGTATCTTCATCTGCTGTTTAAATGCATCTTCATCTAACATCGGTATGATGGAGTACTGGATATAACTGAGTCGAGCCAATAAGTTATACCGTTGATGTTTAATTAAATCCATAAATGCTTTTTTGCCTTTCTTGGGCGATCCCCCAAGTAAGGTTGGTGTACTTGCAAGAATGATTGCTTTAAATAACTGGCAACTTCCACGTTCGAGTTTAGGATTAAGCTTACATACCCAGTTCATCATAGCTTTAACATGAGAAATATATCCCATTCGATTGACATTTTGCCGCTGAAGATTAATTGAACTACCAAGTGCTTGCGCAAAGTAAAATAGTGGTACGAGATCATCCTCTGCAAAAGTAGCCAAAAATCGATCGCTAAGTTGAGTTGCAAATGACTTATGCATAAAAGTACTTTGGGAAATTCCTGCTAACTTCAAATATTCAAATCCATAGTAAATGGCTTTTTCATACATAAGTATGGCCTGTTCAACATCAAAAGATTTTTCTTCTTCGACAATCGCTGCTAAGCCTTTTGTTTCAAAGGTTGCAAACCCATAAGCTGCATAGCCCTTAATTAGCATCGTTAAAAGTTTTTTATTCTCTTTATCGCCGTACCAAAGTCCCTCAATCAGTTTTAAGTTTGCGGGAACTGATCGATTGAAGTGATGCCAATTGCCTTCAGTAAGCATTTCGTCACTGCCAGCATGAATAATATTGGGTACTATTTACTGCTATTTTATCAATAAGAGAGCACGATATAAAAAGTGCCAACAACGTTAGATAGGCCATGGATCTACTCAAAAATGACTCTCCTTAAATATATGAAATTACATTACTATTTTAATCGAAAAGAGCTGTTTGATCCAAACTAGGCAAAGATAACTACATGAATTGACACAATGGTGCAAAAAATTCTATTTTATGCTATACTCAACTTAAGTTGAGGCTTAAGTTGATAGCCTTTAATACCGAGTACTTATTTACACTTAAAACACGAGGAGATGTTTATTGGATATTTTTCGCGTTTTGAAAGAAGTGATCACTAAATAGAGCAAACTTTCTGCTTGATCACGAGTTTCAAACTAAAATGATCAAGGACACAGAGGGTATGTTATGAATACAACAGATGAAAAGAACACAAAAACAGTTACCGTTGCACAAAAGATAAAGTTATCTATCAGCACAGTAGCTCCAATTAAAAGCGTAAGACCATTAAAGTCTATGATTAAACTGAAAAGCTTAAAGCCCGGTAGGTACTCTAGAGGTATTGGTGTTGCTACGGGGATTAAGAGTTCTTTTAAAAAGTAAGACAAATAACCTGTATAAACTTGCTCTTGATTGAAGTTGTCAAGGTAGTCAGTAAATTATAGATTAATAAATTGATATCATTGTTTAGGCAAAGTCTACCTTAAACAAATGACAAGTAATATTAAGCGCTCATCTCCCGAAAAGCTTAATGAACAATTTTTAGGGATGAACATGAACCTAATTAAATATCTTTTATTTTTCATTTTACTAGAAAATACTGTGGCTTTTGCCCAAGGCTCACTAGGTTCGTTTGGACCACAAACTAGTAAGAGAAATACAAAGCAATTTGAGGACAGTCTAAGGCTTTTCCAGATTGCAGAATCCTTTGCTACCAGGGCTATGAATCCTTGTAAGGTATTACGAACTCGAAAAATGAAAGAGAAAATGGTGGGGGAATTTAAAAAAAATTACAATTCTAATCTTAAGCATGAAATTGATAAAAATTTAGCATTAGCAATTAAAATAATTAATGA
>JABJPQ010000289.1 GCA_018663815.1 Halobacteriovoraceae bacterium
AAAACAGCTAAGGATTTTGTTGAAAAGGCTGGCGGCAGTATAGAGCTTAGAGAAACTAAGGAAAGTAAATAATGTCTGGAGCACAAGGAAAAATTGAAGAACTTCAAAAAAGAGTTCTTTTTACTTTGTTAATGCTTGGTGTATTTAGGGTTGCAACCCAAGTACCTACACCGGGAATTGATAGTGCGGCATTAACATCATTCTTTTCAAATATGGGTGGATCCATGTTTGGGATATTTAATAACTTTACAGGGGGAGCTTTAGAGCGATTCTCTGTATTGGCATTGGGAATTATGCCATATATTACATCATCAATTATTTTCAGTTTATTGGCTATTTCTTTTCCAGCGTTAGCTGAAATTCAAAAAGAACAAGATGGCCATAAGAAAATCCAGCAATGGACACGGTATGCAACTGTCATTCTGTGTTCTATTCAAGGGTTTGGTCTGGCCGTTGGTCTTGAGAATATAAAAAGCCCAAGTGGTTTGCCGATTGTTTTGGAGCCTGGTTTTGGCTTTAGGGCGCTAACGGTTATCACACTGACGGCAGGAACGATGTTTGTTATGTGGCTTGGAGAGCAGATCACTGAGAGAGGTATTGGTAATGGTATTTCACTGATTATCTTTGCAGGAATTGCTGCTGGAATACCTGGTGGTATAAAGGATACAATAAACTTGTTTAGCAATGGAGAGCTTACTGGATTGAACCTTTTGCTAGTTGCAGGGGTCATGATAGCTGCTTTTTGGATTATAATTTATACAGAAAAGGCATTTAGAAAAATTCCTGTTCAATATGCTAAAAGGGTTGTGAATAATAGAGTTTTTGGTGGGCAGGCATCACATTTACCGGTTAAGGTTAATATTGCTGGAGTAATGCCTCCTATCTTTGCATCTGCGTTATTGGGCTTTCCAACAACAATATCAACATTTGTACCAGAGACCAGTCCATTAAAAATGTATATGGATACGATACAGGCATCACTGTATCCTGGACAAACACTATATAATGTTGTGTTTGTTGGATTGATAGTGTTTTTCTGTTATTTTTATGCACAAATTCAGTTTAAGACTGAAGACATTTCTGAGTCTTTGAAGAAGAATGGTGGGTTTATCCCAGGTATTAGGCCAGGGGCGAAAACGGCGGAGTTTTTAGATATAGTTGTTTCGCGACTCACGCTTGTTGGAAGTATTTATATGTCACTGATATGTATAATGCCGGCGATACTCTTTAATGTTGCTAAAGTTCCATTTTACTTTGGGGGTACATCATTATTGATTCTTGTTGGTGTTGCTATCGATACGATGGCGCAGGCAGAGAGTTTTATGATTTCGCAAAAATATGATAGTTCTTATAAGGCGAAAGGTAAGTATAGTGGTGCAGGAAGAAGGTTTTGATGAAAAACTTGATTCTCTTGGGTTCGCCTGGTTCGGGTAAGGGTACTCAATCGGCGAAGCTGGTTAGCTTGATGAGTTATACTCACGTTTCTACTGGAAACTTGCTAAGGGAAGAGATTTTAAAAGAGTCTGAACTTGGTGTGAAAATTAAAAAAGTCATGGAGTCAGGCGGACTTGTTTCGGATGATTTGGTGGTTGAGCTTTTGAGGAAAAACCTTAGTCTTTCTGATAAAGCCTATATATTTGATGGCTACCCGAGAAATATAGAGCAAGCCAAAACACTTGCAAATATTTTAGAGGAAAGTGACTTCTTAGCCGTTTTTTTAAAGCTGGACACTGATGATTTGGTAGAAAGACTCAAGCATAGAAGAGTTACAAGGGATGGTAAGTATATTTATAATCTCGAGAGTAATCCTCCTAAGGTTGATGGTGTTTGCGATGTAACAGGCGAAGAGCTTGTTCAGCGCGATGATGATAAAGAAGACATTGTAAGAAATAGAATGAAGGTGTTTAAGGAAACAATATCACCAGTCTTGTCCTTGTATAGAGGTCAAGGGAAGCTAGTTGAAATTGATGCGAATAGGAATTTGGAAGACGTGTATAACTCATTGATTGAGTGTATTTAGTTTTAATAAAATTCTTAGTTGCCATTCATGATTGTTTTTTATATACAGAATTGTTTGATGTAGGGATTTAAATGGCTGAAGCTAGTGCTGATATTTTAGAAGTAGAGGGAGAGGTTTTAGAGCTGCTTCCTAATACAAAGTTTAGGGTTAAGCTACCAAATGGGCATATAGTGCTAGCTCATATTAGTGGAAAGATGAGAATGCACTTTATTAAGATTTTGCCTGGTGACAAGGTGTTGATTGAAATTAGCAAATACGACCTTGCCAAGGGTAGGATTGTATATAGGAGTAAGGGTTAACTATTATGAAAGTTAGATCAAGTGTAAAAAGAATTTGTAAAGATTGTAAAGTTATAAAAAGAAAGGGAGTCTTACGAGTAATTTGTAAGGGGAACCCTAGGCATAAACAAAGACAAGGATAAGTAGGAGATAATCAATGGCTAGAATTTTAGGTGTAGATTTACCAAGAAATAAAGCAATGAAAATAGCAATAAGATCAGTTTATGGAGTAGGTCCAAAGATTGGTGTAGATGCTTTGAATGCGGCGAGTGTCGATTTGTTGAAAAACTCAAATGACCTAACTGAGGAAGAAGCAAATAATATCAGAAAGGCTCTGGATGAATACACTGTTGAGGGTGATTTACGAAGAGAGATAGGTCTTAATATCAAAAGATTGAAAGATCTTGGATGCTACAGGGGAATTAGGCACAGAAGAAGCCTTCCTGTTAGAGGTCAAAGAACTTCAACTAATGCTAGAACCAGAAAAGGTAAGGCAGTTGCAATTGCAGGTAAGAAATCAATCAAATCAATGAAATAATGTGAGATAAAAATGGCTAAACAACAAGTAAAAAAGAAAGTAAAAAAGAACATAGTGCACGCTGTGTGCCATATTCAGGCATCATTTAACAATACAATTGTTACATTTGCTGACCCTCAGGGTAATGCTATTTCGTGGGCATCAGCTGGAGGTCTTGGGTTTAGGGGTTCGAAAAAATCGACTCCTTTTGCAGCTCAGGTTGCATCTCAGGAAGCAGCAAAAAAAGCACAAGAGCATGGGGTTCCTTCGGTAGACGTTAAAGTGAAAGGTCCTGGAGCAGGTAGAGAAAATGCAATAAGGGCTATTTTGTCAGTTGGAATGAAAATAACTTCAGTTGCTGATAAATCACCTATGCCTCACAACGGCTGTAGAGCACCTAAGAGAAGAAGAGTATAAAATTAATT
>JABJPQ010000433.1 GCA_018663815.1 Halobacteriovoraceae bacterium
AAACTGGTTCATGGAAAAACTATGGCTTTTCAAAAAAGGAGCTAAAAATCATAGAGAGTAATATAAATGTCGCCTACCGTGGGCTTAAGTAAACAGGGAGATTATATGTCAATTTTAAGTGATTTATTTAGAGGGTTTATTATTTTAAGTATAATAGCTTTAATTCAAAATGGTTGCTCTGTGAAAAATATGGCTGAAAGAGCTGCAAATGCACATAAAAAAGGGCTAACTTCTTATGGAGCTTATTCAAGAGCCCTGACAGGCTATCAAGGGTCATGGGCCAAGCCAGCCAATAAATAGTCATTAATACGCTATAGATTGTTCAGGTTTTGGCTCAAATAGCTGAAAATCAACGGTAATGTACTGGCTCTCTGCTCAAGCTGGTAAATTTGTCATTGGTTTCTTGACATGATTTATGCGGCGTGTTAACACATCTCTTTTGTTACTGAGGAGAATCACATGAGAGCCATATTTCTAATCTTACTTACAATTAATTTAACTTCAGCAGCTTGGGCTGGCGATAAAATCAGCCCCTGATTGATTTTATGAATCAGTACGCAAAAAAACATGGCTCAAATGAAAGCCCTTTCGATTATAATTTTGCGCTCAATAAACGTGGCTGCGTTGCTTACTTTCCATCTCAATTTCCAGGTGTACCAAAGGGCACAGTTATGCTCGGGATTGACATATTTGACCTAACAGATACCTCTGTTGAATTAGTGATGAGTGTAGCAGACAAAAATGCGCAAGTAAGCATCCCCGCCTGGAATAAATCATTAGCAGGTGAAAATGAACAAGAAGCCCTTAGTGTTAAGAAAGATGGTATTAGATCTGAAATTTCAGGAAACTTAATAACTGAAGATGGAGTCGAAATTGAATTTTCAGGAACGTATAATAGCCGTAACGATACTTTAGTGTTAACAAATGCTGCTGATGAGATAACGGAACTTAGTTGTAAATAAAACCCTTTGTTTTGTTCAAGAAATATTCGAATTGCTAAGCCTTAATGACATGTCATTAAGGCTCTGATCAAGTAAAAATCTGTGGTAATTAATCAAGGGGTTGACCTGCGTCCTTCAAGTGAGATAATCGAGCTCAAGTTTCTATAATGTCCTTGTCATAAAACTATGAGTAATCTTATGACAATTCAAAGGGAAACTTGAAATAAGACAATTTTATTATTAGATATTCGTTAACTGATGGAGGTTCAAAATTGTGGAGCATGAAAAGAATTTTTTGTTATATACTGATTGTAAGCAGTTTTAATGTTTTTGCTAAAAATAATTCATCTGATAAATTCAAATTTATCAAGCACCATCTTTGTGGGTAACTAAATCTAAAATCAATAAGCTTTCAAATGCTGAAAAACAACACTTTACTAAAGTGTTAAATAAAAAGTTAGGTGGATGGTGGAAATATGAGATTCATGGCACTTACCCTATACCACAAGACAAAAACGAATTGCTTTTGCATGTCTCATATTACTTGAAAGATTTAAGGACTTTTGATTGGAGAAAACGACAAGACTTGAGGCAAAAAAATGGAAAAAAGAGACAGGACAGCAGTGGGGCGATCCTCGTTGGCTACAATAAACAAAGTGGGGCCGTCGCTCTTATGTCTAGTGTTGGATCTGATTTAGGTTGCCAATTTAAAATTATGTTTAAAGACTTTAATAATGATAGGAACTTTGAGGCTTTGGTAATAAGAGACAATTACAATGTTAATAGCCACTATGGCATTAGCTATAATTACAAAATGATATCTCTATTTAATAAAAAAGGCTATAAGCTTTTATTTGAAAACTTGTATGCTAATGTCGACCATGTAGAAATACCTCCTGATCGTGATAAATCAAAAGAATTCAAAGCATCATTATCGGGCTTAGATTACATTAAATATCCGTTATATATTACAGACAAAAATGACTTAAGAGGATTAAAACATCTATCTAAGATATTCATATTTTATAACTCCACTAAAAAAGTACAGCGAATAGTTCAATGGAGTAAAGTTCTACGAGCTAATAAAATCGCAAAGTTTGAGCTTAACAAAGAGCATTTTACTTTATTTGAAGGTAGTATCGGAAATAATAGCCTTTTTAAAAAGCTGGACAAAACTCAAGAAGAGATAAAAGGTTTTTTCTTGCCTTTCCAAAGAAGTTGGAAAGATGGAATATAATACGAAAAGGACATGGATACCTTTTGAGAGTTTCAATTTGTTATGAAATGTTTTTATCTCAAGTTGTCTTGAACAAAAACAAATGCTCAAAACAAAAATAAGGTAGTTATGGCTGTAAATTTCAATACAGCCTCAATACCTTGATTAATCTTTAGTGACTTTCGGTCCATATATCAAATATTTAGGATTTAATTGGATCTAGAAGTTCTTTTGGCGGCTTCTCATTGGGGCTATAACTGGTTTTATCAACATTTTTCATTTTGTCGTAGGCATTGCTTGAGGCCCATTCTTTAATCTTCTCAACAGTATGCGGGTTTAGGGACCTATATTTAGGTTTAGTGAGTGTGAGAGGTAGCTTCTCCTCTTTTCCAATTTTATTTTTAACAACCAAAGAAAATGGAAGAGGCTCAGACTTTTTCTGGCTTTCGGCTTTTGGCTTCTTTCTAGCAATGCGATTATACTCAGGATATGTGGCCTCAAGCTTCTTGTAGGCCCAATTAAGGCGAGCTTTGTATGCATCAACCCCAATTCCTAAAGTTTGAGGTATTTCAGAAAGTTGTGGATTGAGAAAAAAAGTATAGCGGCATAACCTTGGGTTGCATAAACCAAACCGCTCATAAAATGAGCCATTACAAGGAGAGCCACTATGTTAAAAGTAGTACCAAATGAAGCTATAGAATTCAATCTTGATGAAATGATTCGTCATGGAGTCAAGCAGATGCTGGCCACAGCCCTGGAAG
>JABJPQ010000041.1 GCA_018663815.1 Halobacteriovoraceae bacterium
TGCATAAAGGTGATAAAAAATATGGATATGGTTATGGAGTTCAATTACACTACCGTTTTTATGCTAATTTTTCGTTAGTCGTCTCTTATGAAAATCAAACATATACAAAAGGGAAAAATGCTTCTACAGGTGAGGACGGCTCCCTGGCTTATCCCATAAATATATCATCTAAGAGATTTTATCTCGCCTATTTCTTTAGTTTTGGCGGAGCAGGTGGTGCTACAGAGTCAGCGCCTAGTGGTGGAGGTGAAAGTGCTGAATAACATAATATTTCTAACTTTAATCAGCCATATATTTCTCATTGGTTGTTCAGGTACAGACATCGACGTTGAGGGTGTTCCAGCTCCTAATTTAAGAAGTTGGCTTTCGACTCACGATACGATTAGAACATCTATAAAATTAGAAGACGATGCGAATCCGAGCTATTGGTATGGTGGAAGCTTAACCGAACTCGAATATGATAACTGGAGCGAAACAGATAAAAACTTATTAGACTCTTCCTTTGAAAGAGCTTGGTCTTGGTTATATCAAAGCGGTGAAACTTCCATTTTGGGTACTGAAGAATTTGGCATGCCTCTTTCATGCACTTTTTGTGAATCCAGCTTAGTCTCTAACCCTACTGGAAATCCCTTTCTCATGATCCCTGAGTCACTTGCAAAAACTCCTTATATTTCTTATGTGGCTTTTTCTTTAGCGCTTGAGATTGGAAGCAAACTTAGTTGGTCCATCGCAAGTAGCTCCTCATCTGAACTACACCATTACTTCAACTCTCGTTCAATCATGCATAGAGTTGGGGCATATAACGATGGAGCTTTCTTTTTTGGTAGCCCAGGTGGTGCTGGCGACGTTAGAAATAAATACTTAGGCAATATCTCTCCGGCCACACCTATTTATGCCTACCGTTGGTTTGTTAATAATGCACTTTTAAAAACAACTCATGAAGCCACAATCTATGCCGTTTTAGAGTGGTTTAGAAATAATGCGGTTCATTTTTATGGTGCGTACACAATTGAAAATATGGATGCACATTGGGGTTATCCAGCTCAAGCATCAGCTTATCATATCATGACAGGTACTGTTCGAGACACCGAGAGTTCAGCTCGACACTGGACAGCTGGTTGCCATGGTACTGCCGGCTTTATTAAATCAGTTATGAAAGCAGTCAATATTCCAGTAGAGATTTTGTATGTTTGTGGCCATGCTCAATTATATTTTCCTACCATAGATAAATACATTGATCATGGAGATGATCCTTATAATGCTAATGTAAGGACCCAACCAAGTAAAAACATCTCTGGTATTTTCATCGATGCAACAACTCACCAAAGCTGGTTTACGGCCACGCCAGATTTTCTTCCAACTGGAAGTCCTGAGTGTACCAATATTGGCAAAGCTGCTCAAGATTTTTAAACTAAACTCTTTAACCTCATAAGTAAGACAAGATACTTTCTGACTCCAACTTTGGATCAAACTCAACCAAATCTTTTAAAATTGCAATATGCCCTTGTCCTCCAATAACGAGAATTCTAGCTCCTGGCTTTGAAATTTTTTGAATTTTAGCAAACATTCTAAAATTTCTATGCCACCAGCTAGTTGTAGCGTCAGCACCAGCGAAACTATTACCTGCTCCTATTTTATTGGTCATGAGATAAAGACTTTTGTTATGTCGATCCATTTCTAAGCCATTATACTTTTTAAAAAGTTCCTGAAGAGACAATGTAGCATGAGCTTCACCTTCACTCTCTTGATATGTTTGAATTTTTTTATTGAATTCTTTGTATAAATTAGGATCCTCTATTTCAAGTTCATCAAATAGTTGTTTAGCTTGCCAAGGAGTGTTTCTCTCATCAAAGCTATCTACTCTATTTAGTTTTGCCAGTTTTGCAATTCGAAAACCTAATTGATCTACTTCATTGTTAGAAAGTTGATACTCTCCCTTTAAGTACTTTTGATAAAGATTATTAAATTTTTCATCATCACTTGGATCATACTCTAAAAAAACTGTTGTTGGGCTATACTCAGATATCCTCTCACTGAGTTTTTCTAAATAACACTGAGACTCTGCTAGCATTACATTTTTAACACTATTTTTGACTAAGTCCTTAGATATATTTTCAAAATGAAACGTACTAAAAAGCATAACTTTACAGCTCTTACTTTGAAGATTACTTAAAACTGAGTCTGCTAGTTTTTCAACAGTTAGTTTCCCGGAGTTTAACAAAGTAGTATCATCGTCTAAGTTTAATTTTGAATTGAGACATCTATCAATTTGAGCTAGTCGCCAATCTCGACATACTTGATCCTTATTTTTATTTTCCGAAAACATAACTTGATTTGTAATTCTTTTTTCTAAAATTGATTTATCAATATCAAGATAAAAGTGTTTAATGACTAAACCTAGTTCCTTTAGCTGATTAAAGATTTCATCTCGGTAATCTTTATTCACTAAAGTCATAGGTACAATAATTTGAACATCATACTCTTTATAAAATTCAAATATATTTCTCGCAACAAGTTTTCTCCAAAGTGGAATGTCTTGAAAGTCATCAAAATCCGTATGTGGCAGCATACTTTGAAGCATAAAACCAAAGCGTTCAGGATCAAATATTAATGAATGAGGAATTCTTTTTTGTAACTCTTGCGCTAGTGTTGTTTTACCAGCTCCAAAGGCACCGTTAATCCAAATAATTTCTTTCATAATCATTTCCCAATAAGACAAATCTTCATTTTATTTAACTTGCATTTTGTAAGTTAAATGACATATTGTAATTTGCAGCACGTCAAAAAAGATAAGGATATTTATGAATACTTCAAACAATACGATACTAATAACCGGTGGCGCTAGTGGCATTGGACTTGAGCTTACAAAACAACTTAGCCTACTAAGTAATACCATTATTATCACAGGGCGAAATCAAGCCAAACTAGATGATGTAAAAAAACAAATACCTAAAGTACATACAATTCAAAGCGACGTGACTGATACGCAATCCATAGAGGCTCTTTTTAATATCATTAGTAAGGACTTCCCTGACCTGAATGTTTTAATCAATAATGCAGGAATTATGCGAACAATTAATCTGCATGAAACAACAGACTCACTTACCGATATTACACAAGAGATTGATACCAATCTAAATGGCCCTATTCGTATGGTCAAACAATTTCTACCTCATTTAAAAACGAGAAAAAATGCAGCAATAATGAATGTTACTTCGGGATTAGCTTTTGTACCATTACCAACAGCACCTGTTTATAGTGCTACCAAAGCGGGCTTACATTTTTTTACTTTGTCATTACGAGTTCAGCTAAGCAAAACGAATATTAAGGTTTTTGAACTAGCACCTCCTGCGACACAAACTCATTTATTAAATCAATTTGATAAAGAAGATATGAAAGAAGTTAAGATCATGAAAGTTCAAGCCATGGTTTCTGCAGCAATTAAAGGCATGAAAAACGATCAATATGAAATACGCCCGGGACAAAGCAATCAACTCAAAATAATGAGTCGTCTTGCTCCAGGTTTCACCTTAGGACAATTAAGTAAACCTGTTGAGCGCATGCTCTGTAACCTAAAGCACTAAGTTAAGGGGTTCAAATTTGAAAAAACTATTCGTCATTAGTATCGTTATAATTATCGTTATTGGATTATCCGCACTCATCGGTCTTGGTGGATCTCAACCTAAAAATGTTGGAGATGCTAAAGTAACTTCACTTGCTGCTTGTAATGAGAGCAAAACAAATTGTGTTGCGAGCAATGCCTCAACACCCTACCATGCAATGGAGGCTTGGAAAGTTAAGGATAGCTTAAAAACAATGACTGCCTTAAGTAAATTAATTTCAGAGACCCCACAAGCAAATATAATTATTCACAAAAATAACTATCTTTATATTCAATATAAATCGACGTTCTTCAAGTTCATAGATGATGTTGAGTTTTTACTAACCTCAAATGATTTGATTCAATTTCGATCTGCTTCGCGCCTGGGGAAAAAAGATTTTGGGGTGAATAGGGAAAGGATAAATCAACTTGAGATCCTATTAAGAAAGCGCCTAAAATGACCAGAACTTTTGCTTTATTTCGCGGAAAATAATATGCTCTTGGTTTGATTATTATCTCATTTATTATTTTACATTTCGCAATTATGTACTCATGACGAGAACTGTTTAACGTTTTCTTATGAGCCTCATACTTGATGGCCGCTTCATTGTTTAATCTTAAAGTATCTCTAAAACCTATGTGGTTGTGAAGCTCTTTAGTACCCTCCTTAAAAATATGTAAGTGACAAAAAGCTTTCGTCTGCTCGGAATTATAAAGAACTGAGTACCTTCTCCCTTTTATTCCGTATTCTCCTTTATAATCATACCCAATCCTTGCAAGTTTACTTTTCAGCAGATCTAATTCTTGTAAGTCCGAAACAGTTCCGACAATATCAATAATAGGTTTAGCGACGATTCCTTTAATTGCGGTACTAATCTTACGATGTAATCACGCTCTAGACCTAAGCTCTTTTTGAATACTTCTTTAATCTATTTTCAAATAAAAGGCTCACATATCCCCTACCAGTTTCTCTACTTTAAGAGCCAAAATTTCTTGATGAGAGTAATCCCCCCCATCTTCAATGGCCCAAGCAATACTCAAGCATAAATGAATAAAACAAAAACCAATAATTCTGTCTAATGGTAAGTTTAATTCTGTGGAAAAAGTATCCGCTCGTTTTTTAAACATTTCGATATTTTGTGATATGTCTGGATAAGCCCATGGATTTTTAAGAGTCGTTCCTAGTTCATATGCTGGGTCACCGATCATTCCCTTAGGATCAAAGCAAACACATTCTCCATTTGCATTTTTTAATATATTTTCATGATGAAGATCTCCATGCAATAAAACCTCTTGTGTCTGAGTTGCGAGAAGGTATTTTGAAAGCTTATTAGCTTTTTGGAAAAGATGATTTAA
>JABJPQ010000040.1 GCA_018663815.1 Halobacteriovoraceae bacterium
AATAAGAAGTTACTTGATGACAGCAAAAAAGACAGGAAACTCACCTTACGACAAATTAAATCATCTATTTTTCCCAGAAGACCAAGAATTACGCTGAATAGTTACGATAATACTTGGTGCCTTTGTAATCAAAGTTTTGATCTTCTTTATCTAGTGCTTGTGACAATGAGAGTAGCAACTCTTTGTCATCTAGCAGCTCATCTTTTGATACAAAATAGGGATATCGATCAATGACACTTGTTGCAAGATGATCAAAGTAAACAACTTCTTGCTCAGTTAAGCTTTTTTTCTTAGGTTTTTTAAACACCATTTTTTCATATCGAGGTTTAATTTGTTTTGGATCGACATATTTTTTGTTTACATGTAACCAGAAGTCACCATATTTAAGAGATTTATGTTTGTTAAAACCGTCTAAGCTGGTAAGAAATGAGATAAGAGAATCCTCTAAAACGGGTTTTTGTGAATTAGGATTACAGCTCTTAGCCTGTGGCACCTCACAGTCTTGTGCAAGTAGAAGGGATTGGATTTCAGCATGAAGTTGAGTTGAAAGTTTTTCGATTTGATGAGAAAATTTCTTTTTTGTTTCTGCATTAATCGGACGATCGCGCATTGATGAGTTTATAATCGTGGTGAAATTAAGAATTGAGTTTGTTGAGTTTTTGTCCTTAAAAAGTTTATGGTCATAAGTATCACCATTTTTCTTCGCCTCTTTTTCTGCCAGAATTGCTAATAGTTTTAAGTCAGCATCTTGAAGCATATATTTTTTTCTAAGCGCTGGATCTTGGATTTTGGTTTGGGCATTTAAAACATCCTTTAGGTAGGGAAGGACTCTCGCTAAGCCAGTTCTGGAGAGCTTGTTTTTGGCATAAACTTTTTTTGCTGCAAGAAACTTGGGATCTTTATTTGAGTTCATTTCTTCTAAAATCCCATCAATCTTATTTTCTAATTTAAAATTACGATCATTTTCGCTGTTATACATTGATGCCCAAGCAAGTCGGTGCAAAGTGAGTTTACCCTGAAGTTTTAAAATGTTTTGAACTTGAGGATTATGATTTTGCTCTTTGAATAGATTTTGTAATGAGGCGAGGCACTTAGGCGAAAACTTAGGACTTTGAGCAAAAGTAACTGAGAGTGTGAATATGAGTATGTAACAAGCAAGCTTCATAGTAAACATATCGGTATCTATTGAGATTTGATGAATAAAGTCTAAGGTTATTTCTTCGTGAAAACATACACTTATAGCGAGTTGAAATACTATTTTGAATGATTTTGTATACTATTTATTTTGAGCCATACTTCCAGGAGATTTTAGCTCGATTATTGCTTTTTATTTCATAAGAATTAAGACAATATACTAAAACAAATCAGTCAATTTATGGAGATAAGATTATGGAATCTAAATTTAAAACGATTATAGAGCCTTTTAGAATTAAAATGGTTGAACCAATAAAGATGACTAACTATGAACAAAGAAAAAAAATTCTTGAAGAAGCTCATTATAATTTATTTTTAATTAAGGCTAAAGATATTATGGTGGATCTTTTGACTGATAGTGGGACTGGGGCCATGAGTGCCAAACAATGGGGTAAGATCATGGAAGGCGATGAATCCTACGCGGGATGTGAGTCTTATTATGAGATGAGAGAAGTTGTTGAAGAGCTTACAGGGATGAAACATATTTACCCTACTCATCAGGGAAGAGCTGCTGAGAGAATTCTTTTTGGATGCGTTGGGGGGGAAGGAAAAATTATTCCTAACAATACTCACTTTGATACAACTCGTGCAAATATCGAATTTACTCAAACTAAAGCAGTTGATCTTGTCATTGAAGAGGGTTTAAGCCCAGAGTTTGATCACCCTTTTAAAGGTAATATGGATATAAAACTCCTTAAAGGATTATTTGAAGAACATAAAGGATCAGATAGAATTCCTCTTTGCATGTTAACGATTACGAATAACTCAGGGGGAGGGCAGCCTGTTTCTATGAAAAACATTCGTGAAACAAAAGCTTTATGTGATGAGTACAAAATTCCTTTATTTCTCGATGCCTGTCGTTTTGCTGAAAATGCATATTTTATAAAAATGCGTGAAAAAGGTTTTGAAAATAAAACGATAAAAGAAATTGTTAAAGAAATTTTTAGCTACTGTGATGGATTCACAATGAGTGCTAAGAAAGACGCTATTGTTAATATGGGGGGACTGCTTTGTTTTAACGAGGACTCAATTGACGATAAAGTAAAAAGTATGCTGATTCTCACAGAAGGGTTCTCAACTTATGGTGGCCTTTCCGGTAGAGATATGGCCGCACTTGGGCAAGGTCTTAAAGAGGTTTTAGAAGAAGATTATCTAGAATATAGAATACGTTCTACCCAGTATCTTGGCGATAGATTAATGAAAATGGGGGTTCCAGTTGTTACTCCAATAGGCGGACATGCAGTTTATATTGATGCAAAAGCAATGCTTCCCCATATTGCACCACTTGACTACCCAGCTCAAGCTTTAGCCTGTGAACTATACTTAGAGGGAGGAGTTAGAGGTGTTGAGATCGGCTCATTTATGTTTGGCCATTATGATGAAAGTGGCAAAGAGATTGCTAGTACAATGGAACTACTTCGTTTAGCGATTCCAAGAAGAGTATATACACAAAGTCATATTGATTATGTTCTTGAAGTCATAGCTGAAGTAGCTAAAAAGAAAGATAAAATTAAAGGGTATAAAATTACTAAAGAGCCTGCTTTTTTAAGGCATTTTTCTGGGCATATGGCCCCTTTGTAGTAAACATGATGCCATGTTAGCTGAAAGTGATGTCTTCAAATTTCGCTACGTCACCTAGTTTCTTAGAGTTGTAAACTGCAGCATCAAAGCAAAACTGAGGGGATGAGGTTGCAGTGCAGTCTTGTAAAAGAGTTGTTTTATAGCCAAGTTGATGAGCATCTTGGAGTGTTGCTAGAACACATTGATCTGTATTGATGCCACCGATAAATAGCTCTTCTATTTTCATTTTTTGTAAAACTTCATGTAGTTTCGTAAACCAAAAACCACTTATTCTTTCTTTTGATATGTACGTATCTTCGCTGTTTGAGTTTAGCTCTTTAATCATTTGAGCAGACCAGCTGACTTTTTCTAGCACTCTGGGCGAACCATTTAAATCAGCTTTTTACTGCATCGAATCCGAGTATTTGAAAAAATTAAAAGCGGTTAGTTGCGATTTACTAAATGAGTTATTATCTGAGGTAATGGCCCAGTTAAGCCAAATGATTTTGCATTCAGATTGTCTTAGTTTGAAATACTATTTACCATTAATTTTCTATATCAAAAGCAATTTAAATTGACTAGCTCAGTAAGTGTTTAAATCCGATAAAAACGATTGGTTTTGTAAGGGCATAATTGTTGATATCGCACAATTTTTTAATATCGGATAAGATATTAAGATAAGTTAATTTATACTTAAGAAGGCTTGTGCTGTGAAATACATATTACTAGTTTTATGTATTTTTATTTCTTCGAAAAGTTTTGGAGATAATAAAAATGACTTGAAATATTTTTATAAAGTAACTAAGGCTTTGATTAAGAACCCAGACAATTTGGGTTTAATTATTGAGGCGGGCACATATTCATATAAACGAAAGCAATACGCAAAAGCGATTTGGTACTGGTCATCTCCTAAATTAATAAAGCACCGTAAATATGCAGATGTAAAATACTACCAAGCTTTATCTCATATAAAATTAAAAGAATATAACAATGCAATTTATGTATTAAAACAAATTGATCTATCTACTATTTCTAAAAAATTTAAAAATAAAATATTAGTTTTACTTAATCAATTACGGCCTAAAATGGTTTCAAAAAAAATGGCTAAAACAAATACTTTAAGCTTGTATGGCATCTCCTTAGCCTTTGAAGAATTAGCAAAAAAGGAAAGTGGCAATATTGGTGGACTCTATTATGCAAGAGGAGAGGGAAAATCAAACTTTGAGTTTTCTTATGAGTACTTAACACTTGGCTTTGAAGAGAGTCTTAATTATGAAGATTATTCACAACATGATATTGCAATTGCATATAGCTTGTTTAATAAAAACTTAACTAGTAATAACAGGTTGTTATACCATAAAACTTTTGCAACAAGTTCGAATGCAATAAGTTCAGACTCTTTTTTGTATGGCTATAAGTATTATTATGCGGCAGGAGAGAGTCTTGGTATTGAAACAAGCTATTCCACTTTGAGTTCAAAAGGGAGGGAGGGAGAAACATTTCAGTCATATCAATTATCTCCTAATTTAAATTTTTCTCTTACAAATAATATCTATATTGCCCTTAGGGCGAACTTGGCCGAGCATAGTTATGCTGGAAACCCAGAAAATCTTGATAATGAAATTGATAAATCTTCTACCTCTTACGAGGCACAGTTTGGATTTTATTGGAAATATATAGATATGATCTTTTATTATATGACAGGATCTGAGCGTTTCTTACTAAAATCTGATGGCTTCATGGTGCAGAACTCAACTGATGAAACAATAAGCTCTACAGGAATAAGCTTGAATTTAAGTGTGTCAGATAGTTTTTCTTTAAGCGGTAAGTATAAACTTAGTAAATACTTAGAAGAAGCAAATACATCAGAATATCAAGCTGAGAATTTTATGTTGTTATTCAATTTTTATTTTTAAAGGGATAGTTTAGGTGAGAAATATTTTAATGCCGGTACGTTCAATCATACTAAGTTATGCAGAGGTCTTTTTTTTAAAGGGGCTAGTGATTGGTGTACTTGTTTTATGTATCACCTTATTAAATCCTGCGCTTGGAATTGCAGGGTTTATTTCGATTTCCGTTGCTTATGCCTTTGCTCTTTTTGTTGGTTATGAACGAGAATTTTTAAAATCTGGCTATTATACTTATAATGCATTACTGGTAGGTTTATCGATTGGGCAACTGTTTGCAATTTCTCCTTTAACTATTTTATTTATTTCGATTGCTGCAATAATTACATTTATGGTTACAGTTTCAATGTCTGATGTCTTACACAAGTATTTTGCATTACCCATCCTAAGTGCTCCGTTTGTAATAGTCACTTCACTCATTTATTTATCTGCCGCAAAGTTTACAAACCTCTACGTAAGTGAGCTCTATGCTGCTGGCCATGTTAATATTTTAAGTGATGTTTTTCCGTACTGGATTAATGGATTTTTGAGATCCTTGGGCGCTATTTTGTTTATGCCCAGTCCGGCCATCGGGCTGTTTCTACTAGGACTTATACTGTTTCATTCGAGAGTCCTCTTTTTATTAGCAATTATTGGCTATTATTTTGGAATTAGTTTACAAGGTGCTTTTGTAGGGTCGTACCGTAATGCATTTTATGACTTAAATGCTTTTAATTATCCATTGATTGCTATGGCCTTGGGGGGAATATTTAATATTCCTTCGGTTAAAAGTTATACATTTGCTTTAACAGGTGTTGCGATGGCCACAGTATTGATTAAATCTATTGATATCTTTTGGGCCGAATACGGTATTCCTGTTTTTACTCTTCCATTTTTATTAATAACTTTGGGTTATATATATGTTTTGAACTTACTACAATATAAATATAGACCTTTTATATATAAAGACTCACCCGAAGAAACTGCCGAATACTTTTATACCCAAGAGTCTAGATATTCTCAAGTATCAACTATGTATTTACCCTTTAAAGATTCTTGGAGTGTCTATCAAGGTTTTGACGGTGAGTGGACGCACAAGGGTATTTGGAAATATGCTTACGATTTCGTCATAAAAAATAAGAAAGGCTTTACTTATGAAAATGAAGGTAAAAATCTTGAAGATTATTTTTGTTATAAGAAGAGCATCACTTCTCCTTGTAAAGGAGTTGTTGCCTACACGAGTGATATTTTTCCGGATAATCCCATTGGAGTCGTCGATACATTTAATAACTGGGGAAATTTTATAGTTATTAAAGACTACCGGGGTTTTTATGTTGGGCTTTGTCATTTGGCCTTGGGGAGTATCTTAGTAAAACCAGGTGATTGGGTTGATATTTTTCAAGATGTTGCGTTATGTGGAAACTCTGGCTATTCTCCTCAGCCCCATATTCATATTCAGTGCCAATCAACAAGTTTCTTAAGCTCTGTAACTTTGCCTTTTTCTTTTGTTGGGCTTAAAACTGAAAAAAATATCTACCATCATCTCATTCCTAAAAAAGATGTAGTTGTTGCACCCATCTTTATTGATGATTATTACTATCAAGTTACAAACTTTGTTTTGGATGAATGTTTGCATTATAAAGTATATAGAAACGATCGATTTATTGAAGATATCGTTTTTAAAGTTAAAATGGGAATTGATAGTACTTTTTATCTCTCTCGAAATAATAGTCGCCTTTACTTTGGACGCTCGGATTCAACTTTTTATTTTTACCACCTTGAGGGAAATGATAAATATTTAAGAATGTTATATCAGGCTTTACCAAGCTTTCCAATGAGTTATAATTTGGGATTTCCATGGAATGATATTGTGCCGGTGAAGTTTATAAAAGGATGGAAACAACGGATAATGTTAAACGTGAAAAATATGTTTAAATTTGGAGCCCAAAATAATGCTGAGTATGAATTTAAGGATGATACCACAATTGTAGGTAATATAACCTCAGGTATTATGCATAAAAAGATAAAAACTAAAGTAGTCCTAGACCCTTACCTCAAATTTAGTGAATTTGAGTTTGATAATACAAAATTTATTGCAGATCAATCCTAGCAGGAGTTTCACTTTGAAGATGGAAAAAAATATTTTTATTATCTTATTTATACTTTGTCATTTTAGTATTTCTGCATTTGCTAAAATGAATTTAAAAGATATTCACGATGCATATATACAATCTTATAGGTATGAGAAAACTCAAAACTATATAGATGCAATTAAAGCAATAAAAATTGTTTCAATTAACTATCCTAAAGCATACACCGTTAATTTGCGCTTAGGTTTTTTGTACTTGTTAAATGAGAATTATGCAAATGCATCAAAACATTATGAAGTAGCTCAAAAGGCATTGCCGTTTGCTATCTCTCCTCTTATTGGGCAAATGTCGATTGGCATCGCTACAAAGAAATATGAAGAGGTTGAGACACTTGGGTTTAAAATAATTAAAAATGATTTATATAATTACTATGGCAACTTAAAGCTTGCATACTCTTTGATTATGCAAAGTAAATATGAAGCAGCTCAGAAGATAATTTTTAAAATGCTTTCGCTCTATCCCGAAGATACTGCCTTCTTAGCACAGTCAGCACGTATCTATTCGTTGACCAGTAATCTAACTGCGGCCACTGAAGTTTATAATAATGTTTTAGTATTAGACCCAGAAAATGTAGAGGCGAATTATTTCATTTCAATCATGAATAAGAAGGTTCAGTTAAAAGAAACGATTAAGAAAAACAATAAAGAGTAGAAAATGTTTGATATCAAAGAAAAAAGAATAAAGTTATGGGAAGAGGTACTCTGCTCCACTAAGAATCAAGATATAAATCTTGCAAAAGTGAGCCTTACTAAGCTTGTTGAATTAGAAAGATTTTGGGCATTTCCCGGATATGAAACACTTAAAAAATTACATGCGTATCTTGAGAATAATCAATATGAGTTAGCATATAGCTTGGCAAGCAATGTTGTAAATAAAGTTCATGGCTTAAATCGCCGATCATTTATACCCTATGGTGGATATCTCGATCAACTAGACTCCCTGAAATATGAATCTGAATATTGTTCTGAAAGTAGACATAAAAAAAATAAAAAAGAAAAAAATTGCTTTGAAATATTAATTCTCCACCCTGACCCAATAAATTATTGGGTATTATACCATAATAGTTTAAAAGCATTGCAGTCGAGTAAAGATGATTTTTACTATGATATTTTATTTGTTAGCAATTTAGCTGATGCTATTACGGCCTTAACTGTTAATTCAAATATTCAAGCATGTGTAAGTTTATCTGGTTGCTTAAAACAAAGTGATTTAGAATGTTCAAATAGTTGGCTTAACTCTCTTTGTGAATTAAATCGAAATGACAATATAAAAGGTATATCAGATAATGCATTAGCGCTTAAGTCCTTAGCCACTTTTGTTCGTCCAGAAGTGGAACATTATTATATTTCAGAGGCAGCATTTGTGGAGTTACCAGAGCTTTATTTTCACTCTTTCAAAAGAGTATTCTATCATCTAGCTCCTTTTAAAGACTTGCATTTTTATGCTCTGAATGGAATTTTGCAAAGATTTAGCACTCCTTTTTTTAATGCTCTTTACTCCTATAGCCAAAAGCCTAAAACGGTTTTTCATGCCCTTCCTGTCTCCCAAGCTGCATCATTAAAAAATTCTCTATGGGTCGATGACTTTCATGATTTTTATGGAAAGAACGTTTTTGATGCAGAAACCTCTTCCACCCAAAGAGGCTTAGATTCTTTATTAAACCCTAAAGGTGCAATTAAGAATGCGCAGGACAAGGCATCTAGTATTTTTGGTTCAGATAAAACATTTTTTGTAA
>JABJPQ010000042.1 GCA_018663815.1 Halobacteriovoraceae bacterium
ATCAATTATCTTAGGTGAAATGGTAGCAATACTATTAGAAAATAAGTATGGCTTACCCGTTGAAAGAAAGCTTGGTCTCGGTGGGACAAAAATCGCTTTTGATGCGCTCCAAGCTGACTCAATTGATGTTTACCCTGATTATACCGGTACTGGTTACGTCATGATTTTAAAAATGGAGGGTGAGAAGAGTCCCCAAAAAATCCATCAAATTGTTAGTCATGAATTTAAAAAACGATGGGGAATAATTTGGTCAAAACCAATTGGTTTTAATAATACCTACGCTTTGGCCGTTCGTGAGAATGAAGAAAGATTTAAAAGTATCTTTTCTATCTCTCAACTAAAAGGAAAATTAAACGATATTAAATACGGTGCTCCTCACGAATTTATGGAAAGAAATGATGGACATCAACGCTTTAGCCAAGCTTATAATTTACAATTCAATCCCCAAAACATCATTTCTCTTGAAGCTGGGCTTACTTATGCGGCCATTAAGGATAAAACCATCGACATGATTATTGCTTACTCGACAGATGGGAGAATTAAAGCACATAAACTGCGTCTCTTAAAAGACGATTTGAGTTTTTTTCCACCCTACCATGCTGCTTTTATTGCTAAACAAAAAACTCTAGAAAAATACCCTCAACTCCAAAAAGTATTTGAGTTACTCGCAGGAAAAATTTCTGATGCCCAAATGACTCAAATGAATGATAAAGTCGATCGGTTAAAAATTCCTGCATACACGGTTGCAAAAAATTTTTTAATTAAAACATCACTCATAGATGGCACAGTTAAATCTGCACAAGAGTCCTCTACCTTTTTAGAGTTCATCTTTACAAAAAAAGCCTATTTAAAAAAAATATTAATAGAACACCTCGTTTTATCCCTTGGTGCTTTATTTTTTGCATTAATTGTCTCTATTCCTCTGGGGATATTTCTTACCCGACATCAATCACTAGCAAAGTACGTATTCCCAATAATTAATACGATTCAAACTATTCCAAGTTTGGCCCTACTGGGATTTCTAATACCTTTGATGGGAATAGGCACTGCACCTGCAATCGTAGCTCTCTTCCTATACTCGTTACTACCTCTTGTGCGAAATACTTATACTGGTATATTGAGTATTGACCAAAATTACATTGAAGCCTCAAAGGGTGTTGGACTTACCAACTTTCAAATTCTCTACAAAGTAGAAATACCTCTAGCATTAC
Source organism: Halobacteriovoraceae bacterium (assembly GCA_018663815.1). Classification (GTDB taxonomy): domain Bacteria; phylum Bdellovibrionota; class Bacteriovoracia; order Bacteriovoracales; family Bacteriovoracaceae. The sequence goes on from JABJPQ010000042.1 coordinate 1,212, forward strand.
CTATTATAATAACAGGAATAAGAACAGCAGCTGTTATTGTCATAGGGACTGCAACACTTGCAGCATTAATAGGAGCTGGTGGATTTGGAGACCCAATATTTAGAGGTATCTCCACCGTAAATTCTCAATTGATTTTACTAGGGGCCATACCAGCTGCATTACTTGCTATCATCATTGATAAACTAATTGGTTTATCAGAGCATCACTTGGTATCAAAAGGTCTTCAGCTACAAAATCAACGAAACTAATTTGAGCAATAAAGATTTTTATAAGAAAAATATTTTGTACAAGCCATAAATTGTGAGTTTGAAAAATTTTGTAATCTTACAAATCCATGCTCACACTCAATAAAATGAGAAACTTTTATATTAACAACAAATTGTCCTGCTTTTACGATCTGTTTATTTTTCAAAAAAGTATAATTGATTTTATTTTTGCCAACTTTAAGTAATTGAGCACTGAATATCCTAGCATCCCAGAGATTAAATTTTTTGGTAGATTCACCAACGAGTGAGTTAAAGTTTCTTACTTGAACATACCGGTTTCCGACACGTTGTAATTTTATTGTATCAGCATCAACCTGCTCGCCAAATATGGCTAATCTGGCGTATTTATCGCCTTCAAAAACGGTCTCATCACATATGTAGTACTTAGTTCTGTGTGGTCGATCTGAACTGGCCCAAGTACTGCCTTTATAATAGGTAACACTCATATCATTTCCACCCACAAATTCGACCTCCATACTTAGACAGAATTGACTGGATAAAATCAAAGCAATAGTTAATAGTTTTTTCATATGAGATCCTTTTTTGAGTGATTACATCTTTCGTATAATAAATATGATGTTATTACCATTAGAAAGGATCTTTTTATGAAAAATAAGGGATTTTAGTCCTTTTAGACAGATTTAGCCTCATAAGTGGCTACATTATAGCTGCTAGGAGACAAATAAAAAGCTATCCACGTAAGCTTTATATACTTATAGATTGCCAAATACATTACAGAGCTGCTGTAGTCTGAATAGAATGTTAAACCAGTTGAGAAAAAGTCTTCTCGTTTAGTTTTAATGTTAATTAAAAGACAAAAGACTAACTTTTCAATCGCTAGTCTTTGTGAGTATTAGCTGAAATTTATTCTAGTTTTAATCAAAAATTAATTGAATACCATACTTCTTTAAAAGATTTGAGATCTTACTTATTGAAGTAATAGACTTCGTAGTAGTTGATGTTGATTTTACTGGTTTCATTTTTTTAAATAAACACCCCATAAAACTGCTACCGCGCACTGTCTCCATATAGCGCTCCCAGCGTTCACCTGATACTCCTCTCATCGCTAGTACTTGTTTAGAGCAACTATAGCTCTGAACTTTTTCAGTCTGTTTACATCTAATGTGTAAAACGTCAGAGTTTAACACTGAAAGGTCCTTGTTGTTATTCTTTGCAGAAGTGAATAGAACTTCATCTTTCTCTAATATTAAAACACCGGACTTACTTGAACTCGTTTGTATTTCGCAAAACTCATTTTTGGACCTTAGCTCTCCATTTCCTGAACTATTTAATCGAATTTTCAATTCTTTGGTTACAGTCAATTTTATTTTATCAGATAAATATTGTTCCTCAGGAGCTTGAATATAATCAACAGTATCAATTATCCTAGCAGAGTAAGCTTGAGTGGCAACTAAAACGATAAGCCCAAAAAATAATTTCTTCATAAA
>JABJPQ010000203.1 GCA_018663815.1 Halobacteriovoraceae bacterium
AGGGGCGGTCATACATATCTTCTTTTTTATTAAAGCTCATCAGTCAAATAAAACAAGGCAATTACGCTTTCGTGATTTCAGTACTTTACAATGAGTGCTGTCCTTGATATTTTGAATAAAATAATCGCTAATAATTTTAGATATTAGTCTAAGAACCGACAAGTTACCATGCAAAATAATTTAAAACGATTCAACCTACTACCTATTATACTTTGTCTTTTTTTGTACTCGTGTGAGAATTCTGATGAGAATTTTACGCAGCTACAGTTGAAAAATACGGAGGTAGAACACCTCGTATTGGCTAAAAATGCTAGGCTGCAAAAGAAGACAATCATTAAGCGGGGACAGGGAATGTTTCAAGCTTTGAAACAAGTTTCAATTGGAAATAAGCTTTCACTAAGAATAATTAATGCTCTAAGAGATAAAATTGAGTTCTCTAAATTAAAAGTAGGCGATAAATTAGTGGCTACATTTGATGGTAATATGAAGCTCATTTCATTTAGCTTTTCTAATCTTCCAGCAGAAAGGCATATCATTACAGTCAATGAAGTTTCAAATGATTTTAGCTATTCTTTTAAGGAAGAACAGACGGTTTGGAAAACACGGATTTTAGCTGGAGAGCTTAAACAAAGTTCCACTCTTCAAGATGATTTAGTGGCCACTGGTCTTAAAAGATCCGTTGTCGCTGAAATTATAAATGTTCTTTTATGTAAGGTTAACTTTAGGCTAAATGCTAGAATGGGGGATAAATATAAAATACTCCTTAATGAGCGTTTTTATAATGGAGAAATTCTTGATTCAAAAATTCTCTACACCTCTTATCGTGGGGTAAGGGCCGGTTCATCCGAAGCATATTTTTATAATGATGGAAGTGCAAACTCAACCTATACCGCTCACTACACTGAAGAGGGTGAAGCACTTATTAGGTCAGGACTAAGGTATCCTGTTGATCGACTACATATTAGGTCAGGCTATGGTTATAGAAGGCACCCGGTAACAGGCAGGCGTAAAATGCATCGAGGTGTTGACCTGCGTGCCAGATCAGGGAGTGCTGTCTATTCAGTAGCTCGTGGTGTGGTCCTAGAGTCAAGTTATAACAAGTTTGGCGGAAATAAAGTATCTATTAGACATGCAGATAGATCAATCTCATATTATCTTCATTTAAAAAATCGATTGGTTAAAAAGGGTGATCGAGTGAGATCTCACCAAGTTATCGGTAGAGTGGGAGCTACCGGTAGGGTTACCGGACCACATCTTCATTTTGGTTTCAAAAAGTCTAATGGAAGGTGGATGAACCCAATGAACAAAAGAATGATTGCGACTCCCAAGCTAAAGGGTAAGCGTTTTGCCAATCTATCTCTCCAAATTGAACAAACGAAGTCGATATTACAGGACCTTGAGTTTAATAAGTTGGGGCGATATGTTTTTGCTGCTCGACCGAATAATTCTTAGTCAATTCTGTCCCCCTAATAATATAGTCAGTAAATTCAGAGGCTTAAGGCTTTTTTTACTGTATTAAAACTAGACATAAGCTTGTAAGAAATTCAATCAACTGTCTCTTAAAGCCAATATCTCATAGTATGACTCTAAGTATCTATATATTTATATAGTTAATGGAGTTTATTGCGTGAATATGAAGCAACTTAAATTTTCGCTCATTTATTTATCCCTGGCCGGATCTGTTTCAGCTTACTGTTCAACGGTAAGTACAACTGTGCTGGCCCCCGATGCTAAGCCACTGAAATCAAATATTTTATATAAAATGAACTTCTCTTCAAAAATCGCTGGATATTCAGAAGGTGAAGATGAAGCGACTCAAGTTCTTTTTGGTTTTACCCCTGAGTTAAAATTTTTGTTTTCAGAGCAGTTTAATATTAAAGCAAATGCAACTCTAAACTTAAGTTCTTCAAGATCTCAGTCGCGCTTTCAAGAGCACTCTAATGATTCATTCGTACTTAATGAACTATCTTTGAACTATTCTCCTGTAAGTTTTGGAGAGCTATCTGTTGGCTCGCTTGATCAGTCACATCTTGAGACACCTTATTTATTATCAGGTGTTAGCTTTCCTGGTGCCTTAGTAAAATTACAAGCGAAGACGAATGATTTGTCTTATGGGTATAAGGTTCAAGAGTTGATCCCAACCTCAAATAGTTTTGATTCTGATCGAACCGAAAAAGAAGCACTACCAAGATTACAAACACAAGGTGTTTTTGCAAGCTATAATGGAAAAGCTAATATTAGTGCTAAGGCGCAGATCAATTATTTTAAGTTTACTAATCTTCCTTCTGTTGTGGCTTATGATAGTAAATTACTTGGAAACACGATTCAAGGTTTAGAATCTTCTGATAGCAGTTTTGCCTATGAATTTTCTGGATTCGCTCAGTCCTATAAAGTTACAGCAAACTATACTTCCCAATTTGAGCAAAGCTTCGGCCTATCAATAGTTGAAAATGAAAACCTCACTTCCGGATCAAATCGCGCTCAGATGATTGAGACGAGCGTAACTTATCACGACGGTGATATTGATTATATCGCAGGTCTTGGTCTTTTCTATGCCGAAACAGATGTTGCTCCTGGTTAA
>JABJPQ010000384.1 GCA_018663815.1 Halobacteriovoraceae bacterium
ACTTACCAAATTTGTTTCCTTTAAAAGGAATTCTTGTAATTTCATTTCCGACTGAAGTAGCTCAAGATAACTTGCTCTTCCAAGACTATATGCCTTAAGTGTTATTTCTCTAGAGTTTTCTGCAAATTTAATTAATTTATTTTTTAGAACCACTAATTCAGCATTAATTCTTTGAATATTAATTTGTAATCTTTTGGTTCTCTTTTTCTTTTTTAATAAATAATTTTCTAATCGAGATACAGCAATATTTTTATTTTGAATGGCTTCTTTACTTTGAGAGTACTTAGTACTTGAAAAAGGAAGTGGAAAAGAAATTCCAGCTGAGACAAAATCTCCTTGATCATCAATATTTGACCTTTTTATATAACCGATAGAGACTGTAACGTCCGGAACATAATTAAGCTTACTTGCTGTTAATAAAGACTGTTTTGACTTTAAGTTTTCTTGTAATGACATTTTTTTTAAGTCTTTAACATCTACATTCTTAACGGTAAGAAGGTGCCATGGAATAGACTTATCCTCTATTAGAGAATCATGCCCAATAAGGTAGTTAAGCTGCGCTTGCAATTCAAGTATTTTTGACTTCTTATTATTAAGTTTAATTTGGGTTTCTGATTTTCTAATCTGGATTTCAAAAAGTGCTTGTTGGGATATCTTACCATTTGAATATAGGTTTTTTGAAACCTGTATTGTTTTAGAAATCCAGTTTATATTTTCCGTTAAGATTTTAATTTCTTTAGTAATCTTTTTACTCAAAATGACAATACCCCACAATACTTTAAGTAAGCTTTGTTTTTTATCACTAGACTCATACTGTTTAGACTGACTTGCATAGGTATAGGCTTGATTAATATTGGCATGCTTGGTGGTTAAAGAAATTTTTTGGGCCAGTCCAAACTCTATTCCTGTCATGGGAGTAAGATCATCATCCAGTGAGTCTTTGGGAAAGTTTTTGGCCATAATCCTCAAAACAGGATCTCCCCAAGATCCTTTACGATCACCCAGAGATAACAGCGCATTTGACTCAAAGTTAAGAGATCTTAAGGATTGATGTTTATTAATTTCGAGGACAGCATTATTAAAGCTCATAGCACTAGCTACAGCGGTAAAATAGATCCAAATAATCATTGTTTTAAGCATCTCATTCTCCATTTACTAGTATTACGAGCAAGAGTTCTAACTTGTGACAAAATACTTATCTTTTCACAATATTAATTGTATTTTTATATAGTTAGACATTTATTATTTAATTTGTCACAGAAACTAATTCATCATCGTAATAAAAGGTAGAGGGTGGCTAATCCATTTTCAGATTTAACTGATAAAGAACTAATGCTTAAGTACCAAGCAGGAGATAATATGGCATTTGATGTCTTATATTCACGACACAAAGATAAAGTATACTCATACTTGTCTAAACGTCTACGCGATCAAGACCAATGTGAGGACCTTTTCCAAAAAGTCTTTACTAAGTTTCATCGCTCAAAAAAATTATATAATTCAAACTATCAAGTGCTGCCATGGTTATATACGATTACGAAGTCAGAATTTCTCGACTTTATAAAAAAGCGTCATCATATAAAGACAGAATTTGTAGAGGAACAACACACATTTCATCAAAATAAAACGGAGCCTATTTTTGACTTAAATTCCGAGGATACTTTGTCGCTTGATGAGCGTGAAGCGATTACGCTTAGGTATTTAAACGAATTTGACTTTTTAGAAATCGCTAAGATTCTTAACAAAACGGAAACAAATACTCGAAAAATTCTTTCTCGCGGTTTACAAAAACTAAAACAAAAATACACAGGGGTGAAATCATGAAAAGGGATTTCGATGATTTTCTAAATCCACAGCATAAAGTTCCTGAGCAGTTGTCTGAAAATGTTCTCTTACAAATACACCACAAGCTAAACCCCTCTCATTATTTTGTCTTTACAAAACTTGCAACTATACAAGGCTTCATTGGTTTTTTAACTATGCTCTTTTGTCCTCAATTTAGCTTTAGCCTCACAAACAACTATGATGCTTTTCATTACTTTCACCACACATTTGGAGCTCAGATTTGTATGCTTATCTGTGGCACAATCTTTTTAGGAACAGGGGCCATATTTGCTTCCTATCTCTTAAGTGAAGGTGAATTTAACAAAGTAAAAGCCTCTCCTTTTCTTTACTATACAGCATTATCAATAATTGCTGTTTCAATATTTATGCTTTTTGGAGCTGAAGTTTACTTTAGTTTACTGATTTTTTGGTTCATAGGAGCGACCTTAAGCGGAGCTCTACTTTTTAAAGTCAATGGTCTTATACGGTATGGTTTATCTACTTAACCTTGACAGATATCCAAACTGATCATAAATTAATTATATGCCAAATGATGATAATAACTTTGAAGATGACCGACGTAAAGAATCACGTAATGGAGATGACGATCGCAGGCTTCAGTTAAGACCGACAGCGAAAGCAAGTAAAAAAGGACTCTTTTTTGCTATTGGATTATTTTTATTACTCATTGCCGTCATCCTAACAATAAATAATTACTAAAGTTTAAAGACTAAAATGAATTCGTAATTGATCATTTCTCAAGTTCATTTCATCATCAAACAAACAAACCAAATAATCACGAGACTTTGCATCCACCTCAACTGTTCGATCTTCAAAAAGAGTATTTCCCATTTTTCGGGTATAAATTTGTGTTTTATTATAATCAGTACAGTCTAGCTCTAGCTCACGATCAGTCGTAG
>JABJPQ010000687.1 GCA_018663815.1 Halobacteriovoraceae bacterium
GCCATTGTCTCTGTGGTAAAAATACTAAACCCCTGAATTGAGATATCTTTGAGTTTAATTTTGTGAAAATCAAGCTTTTGAGAAAACTGTACGTTTACATAAACTGACGTATAATGAAAGTTTATACGTTGACACGACCTTCTTTCTTTTAAAAAAACCTTTTCATCGGCCTTAATTTTTAACAGACCGTTCATATAATGCTTAAACTCTCCCTTAAATAAAATCCCTTTATCATCTTCATAGATAAAGATTGGAAGGTCTGTGGCCATATTTTCCGCATTTTCAATACCAATATTAATAACTGTTTCAACTTTATTGGCCAAGTACGATTTAATGATACCATCATAAGTCGCTCTATTGCCTTCGGCATTGGTTTGCCAAACAAGTAGTGTTTTTTTTGTTTTTTTCAAAGCATCAAGCTCACCGTAAAATTGGGCTAACTCCCCTGCAACTCGAAATGTCCCCTTCATACTTTACCACTCTAACTTTATCGCGTTCTTACAAACTCTATTCTCGTAGGGAGAATATATCAAAAAATATCCGCCTCCACCAGCACCACATAATTTAAAATAGAAGTCTTTTGACTCAAGACCTTCTAACCATATATCTCGTAAGGACTGAGGAATCATTTTTTGAAAGTTAACATATTGAAGTCTACTCAGAGTTGCAAAAAGATCAAAAAACACCTCTTTCTCTTCCGCTAAAGAAGCCTTTATCAGTGAATCTGTCACGTGGGAGAATCTTTCAAATTCCGTCCTAAAGTCACTACTGGTATCATAATCATGAAGAAACTGGTGAACAAAGGGGGCTGTTTTTCTGGCAATACCGCTCTCAAGTAAATAAAAACTTCCTAATTTTGCTAGATTAGGTTTTTTAATTACTGATATCAAGTTTCTAGATTCAATATAAATAGGTTGATTAATCAGGCTAATAAGACAATCTAGTCCAGAAGAAGCTCCGTGGTAAAAAGATTCCATTAAAGCTAATAAATCTTGTAGATACTTTAACTCTGTTGTTGAGTAAGTTTCCTTTCTCTCAAAGTTATAAGCATACTTTTCAAAAATACTCGCACACAATGCGCCAGAACTACCAACGCCATGCCCATGGGGAATATTAGAGTCAAAATACATTCCGTTTTGGATATCTATTTTAAGTTTCTTTAAGTCAAGCACTGTTGCAAGAATCCCTGATCCATCTAAGTAAGTGTATAGATCATCAAGTCTTAATGTTTTATTAATATCGTTAGCATTCGCCGCTTGTATAAGTTGCCCACTAAATAAGCTACAAGGAAGTGCCATGCCCGAGAAGCCCTTTATAATACTATACTCACCAAACAAAAGTATTTTTGCATAAAATAATTTAGCCATTTTGAACAGAGACTCCATCACCAATTTGATCATGAATAACCATTTCACAATAAGGCTTCATCTCACTCTCAATGAGTTTTAAAACCTTTGGTAAAAAGGAGTGAGGATAAATGAGATGAATATTTGGTCCTGCATCAATGGTAAAATACATTGGAATTGAATGTTTTTTCCTAAGAATTTTAATTTGATCTATCAATATGAGTGAGTTGGGTTTTAAAAGCATGAATGATGGATAAGAAGTCATCATTAAGGCATGTAAGGTTAAAGCTTCATTTTCTAAGATAACACCAAAGTCCTCATAACGGCCCTCTTGTATTGATTTTAAAATGAGTTGTAAGTTTTGATGGGCTTGCTCAACACGAACATTTTTGTAAAGGTGTGAGGTCATTAAATCATGACCTGCTGAACTAGATACCTCTTTGGTTTCTCCTGAAACAATTAAAATACTATCACATATATTTTTAAAATTTATATGAATGTTTTCTATCGGCATAGCATGTTGATCACTACCAATTCCAAATTGAGACTTCCCCCATAAGGCGTATTGTGGATAAAAACTTCGGCATGCACTACCTGATGCTAGTCTAGCAAGCATACTCGCACGCTCAAGTGAATAATCATGACTAAGTAAAACCTGCTTTTCAATTTCAACTAAACCAGCACTCAAAGCGGCCATAGCAGAAGCTGAAGATGCTATTCCGGCCGAGTGAGGAAAAGTATTGCGAGATTCTATTTGAAGGTTTAAGCAACTTGCTAAAGGAAATATATCTTCAATGCTCTTAAGAAATTTCTCAATCCGCTGTTTAAATTTTAAATTCTCTTCACCTTCAAAGTGAAAGCTTTTTACAGCACGGCCATTATCCTTATGCTCATAAGACAACTTCATATGAGTTACACACTTAGACAAGGTCATGCTTATGGATGGATTAGTAGGAAGTTGCCGACCATGCTTACCCCAATATTTTACAAAGGCAATATTTGAAGGTGCTTTAACTAAAACTGTATTAGTGGGTAATATTGACATTTTCTTGTTGTTCCAATTGGTTCACAATATTTTCTTGATTCAAAAAGCTTTCTAAAATAATTTCAGAAAAATTGAAAATTGTTTGAAAACCTCTCTCTTTAAAGTAGTTTTCAGTTTCCATTTTAGATCTATTACTCGTAACTAAAACGAAGTCTCCCCCCCATGCACCAAGGGACTTAACAGCACCC
>JABJPQ010000349.1 GCA_018663815.1 Halobacteriovoraceae bacterium
AGTTTGAAGCTGCTAAGAAGTTAGCAGAAGCAGCACACGTGCTTGGAAAAGAAAAAGATGCTATTACGCTTAGATACTTGGATACCATGCGAGAAGTTTCTGCTGGAGCTGGAAAAACATCAATCATTTTTCCGGTACCGCTTGATCTTGGAAGTGCTATTGGTAAAATGTTAAATAAGTAATTTCATACGCAGCTGGTATCACCAAGATTGATGGGTATCAGCTTGCTCTTCAACAGCATCTAACTTATCTGTTGAACTCTCCTCGGTACTTTCGACTGAAGCAGGTTTGCGACCACTAAATGATTTTGTTTCATACATTTGAGGATTATCTTTTACAACCGACTGAATATTTTTATCCATGCTTTGGCTGAATTCTTTTAATGAATCTTTGGCCATAACAAGTGTTGTTAAAATTAAAATGGTTGTAATGAATAGTAGTTTCATAATTCCTCCCAATACCTATTCGGAGGAACTTATAGAAATTTAACTAAGAATAATAAAAAGGCAGATACTACCTAACAACAGAGCGTTTATTGCTTTGTAGTTCTTTTTTACGAATTCGAATGTTTTCCGGAGTAACTTCAACCCATTCATCGTCATCTATCCAATCGAGTGCCCATTCAAGCGTTCGCGATGGAATAGGAGGAAGAATAAGGTTTTCATCCTTACCAGCAGTCCTAACCGAAGTAAGATGCTTTTCACGACAAACATTAAGATTTAAATCATTTGGCCTGGTACTTTCACCAACTACCATTCCCTCATAAACTTTTTCCCCAACCTTAACAAATTGGTTACCAGAAGAAAGTACATTATAAAGTGCATATGCTGTGGTCTTTCCCGCTCGATCAGAAATCAAAGCGCCATTTTGACGAGCAAGCATCTTTCCAACATATTCACCATAACCTAGAAAATAAGAGCTCATAAGCCCCTCTCCTCTAGTATCAGTTAAAAATTTTGAACGATAGCCGATCAAGCCTCTAGAAGGAACTTTAAATTCAATTCTTGTTCTGTTATCACCAACCGGAGACATCGCTTCCATAAGTCCTTTTCTTACTCCCATCGCTTCAGTTACGGCCCCAGTTGATTCAGTTGGAACATCAAAAACAACTTTTTCATAAGGTTCTTGTTTAACACCATCAACTTCTTGCATTAAAACTTGCGGCCGGGCAATCATTAACTCAAATCCAGCTCTTCTAATTTCTTCAAAAACGATAGCTACTTGTAATTCTCCTCTGGCTTTTAAAATAAAAACTTTCGGATCATCTGTTGGCTCATATTGCAAAGATACATTTTTTATTGTGGCTTCTCTTAAAAATTCTTCTAACTTTCTAGAAGTTAAGTACTCACCTTCTTGACCTGAAAGGGGTGTCGTAGAGACAGAAACTTGCACACTAACAGTCGGAGGATCAACCTCAATTCTTGGTAGTGCTTGTGGATTATCTAATGAGGTTAAAGTATCACCAATATGTGCGCCTTCAACACCATTTAAAATAACAATTTCGCCTGCTTCAGCTTCAGCAACTTCTTTAAAACTAAGTCCATCAAAAATTTGAACTTTACCTACTTTTACTTGTTTTGGTTTTCCTGTTTTATTGATCCAATTATAGGATTTATTAGCAATAAGATGACCAGCACTTATTCTTCCAATGATTAATGTCCCCAAGTACTTTGAATAATCTAAATTTGAAACAAGTAATTGAAAGTTTCCTTCTTTATCAAGTTGAGCCTCTGGAAAATAATCACCCGTAAAAAAATCAAGCAGAGGTTTTAGATTACCTTCTCTGGCATCCGGATTAGTTGAAGCATAACCATCACGACCTGAACCGTAATAAAAAGCAATATCTAAGTCAAAATCTTCAACTCCAGCTAAATCAACCAGCTCAAGCAAAAGATCTTCAACTTCTGATTGAACTTCTTCATAGCGTTGATCGTGACGATCAACTTTATTGATCATAACTCCAATATGTATTCCTTGCTCAATAGCTTTTTGTAAAACAAATCTTGTTTGAGGTAGTGGTCCTTCAGCTGCATCAACTAATAATACAATTCCATCAACCATCATAAGAGATCTTTCAACTTCCCCACCAAAGTCAGCATGGCCTGGAGTATCTAAAAGATTAATTTTATAGTCATTCCACTTAAATGAGCAATTTTTCGCCGTAATAGTAATCCCACGCTCTTTTTCTAACTCTCCAGAATCCATAACTCTTTCAGCAACAACTTCATGATCTTCAAAAAGACCTGATTGTTTTAAAAGTTCATCTACCAAGGTTGTTTTCCCATGGTCAACGTGCGCAACAATAG
>JABJPQ010000324.1 GCA_018663815.1 Halobacteriovoraceae bacterium
GCTTGTTCTTTTTTTTCTTTAAGCACTCGCCGTATATCACCGTCGGAGATAACTCCTATAATCTTTTGCCCCTCTAGCAAAACTCCAATACCTAGCATTCCACTGGAAATAACAGAAAGAACTTCATCAAACACCATATTACTTGCTAAAACGGGAAGGTTTTTATTTTTCATAACATCTGAAACTTTAGTTAAAAGCTTCCGACCGAGACTTCCTCCTGGATGAAATTTTGCAAAGTTTTCAGCTTTAAAATTTCTCGCTTTCATAAGCGCGACAGCTAAAGCATCTCCCATAGCAAGTGTTACCGTCGTGGAGGTTGTCGGCGCAAGCTCTAAGGGACAAGCTTCTTTTGAAACACCAATATTTAAAAAATAATCCGAATGTTTTGTTAAAGTTGAGTTCTCTTTACCGGTCATTGCAATAACTATATTTTTATTCTCTTTAAAGAAAGGAAGTAATTTTATAACCTCTTCTGTTTCTCCAGAGTTTGATATGGCCAAGATAATATCTTCAGAGTGAATCATACCAAGGTCACCATGATAGGCTTCCCCAGGGTGCATAAAAAAAGAACGAGTTCCCGTCGAGGCCATCGTCGCTGAGATTTTTTTCCCCACGAGACCTGACTTCCCCATTCCAGTGATAACACATCGCCCTTTTGCCTTAACAATCATCTCAATTATTTCATCAAAATTAGCAGGTAGATGCTTTTGAACTTCTTTAAGTCCTGCGATTTCAACATCAAATACAGATTGTGCAACTTTTAAATAACTCATTTTCTTACCTTACTTAGCAAACTATTAAAAAAGATGTCTTTTTAGATGCCTTAAACTTAATACTACCAGCTTCTAATACAAAGCCTGTTTGTAATTTATTTAGATCAATATCTCCACTTATGCTTCCATCAAGACAGACTAGGGATGTTTTCTCAATAACATTAAGCTCATATTCTTTATCTTGATGACAGGTAAATAATTGCACCTTAAAATCCTGATGCTCACAAAGATCCAACACACCCAGGTTATCAGTAAAGGCATTGTATATTTTATTGATCAAAGTATCATTAAAGTCAGCGGAAAAGTTTAAAACTTCTTTCGCCTTTTCAAGGTGAAGCTCTCGAGCCTTGCCATTTAACCCCATACGATCCCAATCCCAGACTCGATAAGTTAAGCCACAACTTTGTTGCACCTCACATAAAGTAACGCCCTTGCCTATGGCGTGAATCGATCCTGCAGGAACAAAAATAAACTGTCCTGGGGAAACCGGAATAAAGTTTAAAAATGATTCTATGCTGAGTCCATTTTCAATCGCTGTAAAAAATTCCTTTCTCGTAACCCCAGGTTTGAACCCAAGATATATCCCAGCTTCTGCTTCCGAATCAAGGATTATCCAACACTCAGTTTTTCCTGAGCTATTTTCAAAAGCATTTGCAAACTCATCAGTTGGATGAACTTGAATAGATAAATTATCTGAAGTGTCGATAAATTTTACCAGATAATTCAATTGGCAGATATCTGACAAGGGTACGGTTCCAATGGTAGAAGTTCCTTCTGATAGAGTTGAAACTTCCCACAATTCACCAACATTTTCAATTGAGGACAACTCAGTTTGAGAGTGGAGCTTATCTCCGCCCCAGACCTTACGTACAATAAATGGATTTAGTTTAATAATTTTTGACATGCTTGAGACCTTAGCAAAAATATCTTAAAGCATAAAGCCTCATTGCTAAATAACTAAATAAATAATACACTACAAATAATAATTCGGGAGCTCATTTGAACAATATATTAATTCTAGATGGTGCCATGGGCACCATGATTCAAAAATACAATTTAACTGAAAATGATTATCGTGGTGAACGTTTTAAAGATTACCACATGCCTATTAAGGGAAATAACGATCTTCTTTCCATCACAAAACCAGAGGTCATCCGAGAGATTCATATAAAATTTCTCGAAGCTGGTGCTGATATAATTGAAACAAATACTTTTTCAGCCACCACCATTGCCATGGCCGACTACAATATGGAAGAAATTGTCGATGATATGAATCTTGCGAGCGCAAAAATTGCAAGACAAGTATGTGATGAATTTACAGCGAAAAAACCTAATAAACCTCGCTACGTTGCAGGCTCCATTGGACCAACTAATAAAACAGCTTCAATCTCTCCTGACGTTAATGACCCTGGCTATCGAGCCATAAGTTTTGATGAGCTTGTGAGCGCTTATAAAAGACAAGTAAAAATACTTGATGAGGGAAAAGTTGATTTCCTATTAGTCGAGACAGTATTTGATACTCTCAACGCAAAAGCTGCTCTTTTTGCCATAGAAACATATTACGAAGAAGTTGAAAAAAAACCACTGCCCATAATGGTGTCTGGAACAATAACCGATGCCTCAGGAAGAACTCTTTCAGGACAAACAGTAGAAGCATTTTTATATTCTGTTTCGCACATGCCTCTTATGTCGGTAGGAATTAATTGCGCTCTCGGTGCAGACCTTATGCGCCCTTATATTAAAACTCTCTCTGACAAAGCCCCTTTTCAAATTTGTGTTTACCCCAACGCGGGTTTACCAAATGAGTTTGGAGAATATGATCAATCCCCAAACCATATGGCCGATATCATTGAAGAGTATTTAAAAGAAGGCTTTATCAACATTATTGGAGGATGCTGTGGAACAAGTTATGAGCATATAGCAGAGATTGCTAAAAGAGCTCAAAACTACCAACCAAGAATTGTCCCTAAAAAGAATCATCTCCAGCATTTCTCTGGACTTGAACCCTTAACTATTAGCAAGCTTACAAATTTTGTAAATATTGGTGAACGGACAAATATTTCGGGATCTACTCGTTTTAAAAAAATGATTCAAGAAGAACGCTATGAAGACGCTCTTGCGGTAGCAAAAGATCAGGTTGAAAATGGTGCTCAAATTCTAGATGTTAATATGGACGATGGTATGATCGAGGGAAAACCTGCGATGGTTCGTTTTCTCAACCTTATAGCAAGTGAGCCTGATATCTCCCGCATCCCTATTATGATTGATTCATCAAAGTGGGAAATTATTGA
>JABJPQ010000065.1 GCA_018663815.1 Halobacteriovoraceae bacterium
AATAAATTCTTTTACAAACCCTTCTGATGTGAACAGATTTTTTATAGCCTCATCGCTGTGTTTGTCATCTAGAAAGTTAGCTTTGACCATATCAGCTAAGATTTTGGATGCGAGAAAATTTTTATAAGATTTAGTAAAAGAGTAAACTGCAGCAGCTGGTTTTGGATATTCTTTTTTAATTCTTTGAAGAGTTCTATAATCTTTGGATGTTTTATGATTCATGTTTTTAAGTTTATTGGTTACTATTCCTAGCTGTTTATTAATACTTTCTGTGAGGTCTGGATTAGCCTTTGTGATCTCAATTAATTCTTTAGCTATTTTTTGCTCAAGTTTATTTCCTAGCATCAAGGATTTTAATGTAGTTTCAAGATGATGATAATCAGACATTATACTATTTGCCTCCTCGTTTAAAATAACATTGGAGTTTAACTTCTTAAGACCATTTATACGGGTACGATTTTCTTTTGATAGATTTTTTAATTCGCTTAAGTAATTTTGAATATTTGGACTCTTTGGGTAGTGGGAGGCGTAGTTAATTAAAGTCGTATGAAATTGGGGGTTTGATTTTTCAGTTAACAATAAATACTCAATCGCGTTCCTGATCTGCTCTGTACCTCGTTGAATGTTCTTTTTTCCCCCCTCATCAGTCATGTTATTATACCAGCCCTGAGATTTTTTTGGATCTTCCAGTACGGAAAGTAATAATTTTACGGCCTTGGGTGAGCCGCTCCAATTGTTTTGAAGTGAGCTATATTGGGCTTCGATTGCGAACAGATCGTTGGCAATATTTCTTGCAATAAAACTATCAACGCTGGGACCTTGCAAGTTTAATTTTTTGATTAAATCTGTAGGAGGGCCAGTGTATGTGAAAAATGCATTGAATGTTGGAGAGCTTGTTTCGGATCGAGATTTAATGTATGATTTTGCTGCATCTTCGATTAATGGATGATTGAAAGCCTCTTCTATGAATTGATTTTCCATCTTCTTTGATAGGGGGAGTCTGAACCTCGCAGCATAGCCTTTGATGGCTATTCGAGTAGCTTTTGAACGATTAAGTTTATTAATAAGTTTTTTGATTTTTTTATCATTAGGGAATTTAGCATCTAAAAAGGTAATAATCTTTAACTTTGTAGAGAGATCAGAATTTTTCATTAGCTTGATTAGGTGTTCTTTGGCTTCAGGGCTGATTTTAAAAGAAGATGAAAGGTGTTCTAAAAGTACAGATTTTGAGTTGATTTTTTTTTGCACTAGAATAAGCTTGTTTAAATAAATATCGGACGGACTTTCTGAAGTAACTCCACTTTTGTCAGTTAATTCATTTTTGTGAGACATGGCATTAAAAAAATCAATGAATTGAATATCCATATTATTGCCTAGTCTAGACAGGTTTAAGCTTTTAGAAAATTCTCTGATCTCTTTTTCACTGAAATTTACATCTGACAGTTTGGCTAAATTGTAAAATTCCTGATAGAAATTTGTGTTATTAAAGGTTGTGGCATCTAATAAAACGTTCTTCATAATGTCAAAGTGATCATTATTGTTTAAGCTACTTCTTCTTTGAAGTGCTTCACTCTTTATTCCGCTTTTGGCATATTCGATATATTCGCGCTTTGCAACTTTGTATTCATCTTTCTTTCCTTCTTTTAGTCTTTTTAAAAGCTTTATATACCCTTGCTCACGTCGAAATTCTTGTGGTATGTGTTTTAATAATTCATCAACATAATTATAATTTTTCCCATTAACATAAAGAATATGCCTCAAGTTTTCTGTGAGATAAGGTTGAAAAGAGTTATTGGGCTTAGCTTGAGAATTCATAATTTCTTTTAAGGCGAACACTTTAAATGTCGTACTCGTACGTCGCTCCTCTAAAATTGAAAATAATATTTCTTCATATTGGGGCAAATGAGTCTGTGATAAGATCTTTATTGCTTCAAACACTTTTTTTTCAATCTTGGGGTCTTTGTTATGCGCATCTATTTCTAAATATTTTGAAAAAAGCATTTTGAATATATCTAAATTAAAAAGAGTAATGGAGCCCCTCGAGTTTTGAACTTGCTCAGTCACATGAAGAAATTTATTAGTCGTATAATTGTCTAAAGATTTCTTTTTTGAGTAATGATCTAAGCGTGAATCATCAGGTAACAGGTTTTTAAATTCATTTTTATTTAATTTTGAGCCTAGATATGCATAAAGCCAAACTGCATAACGGGTATTTTCTTCTCTTATAGTTTTTATGACATATTTTTTTACTTCATTAATTTCATCTTTATTAAAAGGAATATTTTTTAAAAATTCATTGTCTAAAATACTGTGGTTGACTCTGCGAATATTACTCAATAAAAATTTATTAATGTTTCTATTACTCAGTTTAAACTTAAGTATTAAATCATACATGATCAGTTCTTGTTCCGGATTTAAATTTTTACCACTTAGTTGGCTCTCATTTAAAATGGTTGTTATGTTTTCTTTGACAAAATCTGCGCTGGGATGATTTTTCAGTAAGTGAAGAGCGAGTATGTTGTTTTGGAGAAACTTCTTCGGTATCTTGCTTGCATCTAGCCCTAAATCATAAAACATTTTAGTGACAGTTTTTATGTCGTCCGGATAAATTTCTTTAAAAAAAGGATATTCAATCAGTAAATTATAATTCCCAGACAGAAGTATTTTACGAAAGAAAGTCATCACTGAATGTGCAAGGTAGGAATCCCATGCATGATTAAACACATTAGTGATTGTAATGTTAGGATTGTTAATAACGCTTTTTAATATCGTTCTTTTTTTTACTTGATCAAATTTAACGTGATCGAGAACGCTTTTTATAAAGGGATCGGAATAAGTTGAAAGTTCTTGTGGTGTCAGTACTTTGCTGTTTTTTTTCGAGTAAGTTTGTAAAAAATAAATTAAAGTTACTTTCTCCTACTGTTTGTAGAACAATTGTAAGAGGAATATGTTTTAAGTTCTCTAGTTGAACTCTGTATTCTTGGATTTCCTTGCTAAGTTGTATGTTCCCGCTAAATGATTGAAGCTTATGAACGACCTTGTTTGTAATTGCTTTCAAATTTTCAAGTACAAAGGGGTTGGATAGGTCTAGCTGGGGAATTTTTAATATTGAGTTATAGTACTCAATGTTTTCGAATTTTACATAATGCTCATATAGTAGCTCAAACATTTTTTTCTGATTAGGCTTTGTCATGAATGCTTCTTTAATACCTTTGAGAATTTTGCCAATGGCTCTTGGGTCGATTGGGCTTGGGCTTTTTAGTGATTCAGAAAGAATCTCTAAAAAAGCTCAGGTGTTATTGCATGAGCAATTCTTTTGAAGATATCAACGCTTTTACCCTGTTGGTCATATTTATCAATCATGTCCATGGCTTCTTTGCTTGAGAGGGATGTGATTTTTTTTACAAGCTTGGGAATTACTTCTTTGTCAGGTTGATCTAATACCTCTAAAAACTCTTTGAGTAGTTTAAAAACACCAGTATGGTTAGCTCTTATTTCAATAAATCCGCTGTTCTTTTTTCTAAGTAAGCCTCTTGCGTATATGTTTGCATTATAATTAAAACTCGCCTCACTTAGTGCTTGTAAGCCAATATTTAATGACTTAAGTAGTAGTAAATCATTTAAAAAAGTAATTTTTAGGTCACTGACCTCCTTCACACTTTCTTTGCTGTCAGGGTCTATTGATATGTTTACATGTAGGCTCGTTGTTTTTAAACTTGAGTCGGCATCACCTTTTATCCAATAAGACATACCTGAAGCTGTTAAAAAGCTAGTTAGAGAGTTTTGAAATTCGTTTACACTTTTAATTGGTTTATGATGAATAAATTCAGGAACACCGTCTAGATAAGAAGCTATATTTGAATAAAAAGCTTTTTTTTCTGATGATAGATCTTTTTTAAGTCTTACCGCAGCATCCGAATCTAAGATTAATTTATTTTTTTCACCAGTGTCCCACCTTTCTGCAAGTAATGTTGCTTTTTTTTCACGTCGGAGTCGCTCCCAATTTATGGAGTTTAATTTAGCATCATAGGAAAGGTCATTCCATCGTTTTTGTAGTTCTTGAAATTCCAGACTAAAGTCTTTTGCTGTGTACTGATTATTAGTTTTTGAAGGAGATTGTGGCTTGTTTTTAGAGTCAACAATTTGAACATACTGATCAGTTGTCGCAATATTTTCCTTGTGATTTATTGGTAAGATTAATTCATTGTTAGGTTGTGGCAATATTATGTTTTTTTCTGTTTTAAAAAGATCATTATTTTTATTTATTAGTTCTTGTGCACTTTGAATGAGCTCACCTGCTGGGTTAATAATGTTTTGTGCTTTAATATTTGCTCCGATAATGTCAATATTTACATTGTTATATAATAACCTAAGACCTTGTTGAAGCTGGGACTTTATTTTTGGATCACGTAACTCGGAAAGCATTTCACGGACAATACTTGGGTCCCTAAAGTAATCATTCATTAGCTTTTCTACTCTAGCCTTTTTTATATCACTCCATTTAATGTCAGGATCTGTGTTGATTAGGTAGTGATTATGCATGAAATGATTAAAGTCAAAATCATTTACAAGATTTGCAAGTCTTAGTGCCCCCAGTTCTACTTCCATTCCAAATCTGTACCGACCTTCAAATTCACTTAGGTCTACTTTCCCCCCTTTTTGTTTTTCATTTGGTAAGCTTGTTAATGGAACAAGAATAACTATGTAAAAAAGTAAGCTTTTTACTTTAGAAATGTATTTTTTTTTAACTAAAACCACCTTAGATACATCGGTAGTTCTGGGTGCAAGCTTGACGTTTATCTTTTGGAAAATAATATGATGAATATTGATAGAATTTAACTGAGAGGTTTTATCTGGTATCTACCGATGATATCTGTTGTTTTACCTCAGTATTGTTAAGAAAATACATTTAATCCTCTAAGATTATATAAAGAAGTGTTGCCGCACCTCCAATAGCTGTCGGTATAATTGAAACCGCAAATGTGCTTAATGCAAGACCTTGTTTGTCAACTCGGGTAAATACTTTTCTTCCGTCACTGAGCGTTCCAACTCGTTCAGTTGTTCTAATTATTTCAGTAGCGATCTCATCACCTGACTCATTTTTAAAGCCGTGTTCTATGATTGATTCAAAGGCTTTTCTGGCAAAAACAGGTGTGTCTAAACTTGAAGTTGTAGCGTTAAAGCTATCTTTAACTAATTTACATACACCATGAACACAGCTGATCCTAAAGGTTAATCTATCTTTTTGCTGTTGAATATTTTGGGACAATTTTTGAACCTCGTCAGTTGAGAGGTCATTGAATTTTACCAAGTAGCCATTGCTTAAAAAAGCCTTTTTTCCCTTTCTGACGTCGACTTTAAAGGGAAGAATGTCGGCATCATATCTCATTCCTTTCGCCAGCATATAGAAATGTGAAATTGAAGTAGTTTTCATCCCTAGGAAAACGTCATCTTCACTTGTGCTGAAGTCTTTGAAAGGAACTTCTTTGTTAAGATTTCGCCGAACAATTGATGTTTTTATTTTTACTTCCTGTCCTTTATATATTTCTATAGCTTCAATAAAAGGGTTTACGTTATCAAAGTCTACTTCAACTTTATATTCAGAAAGTAATTTAAGTTTTGCTAGCATGTTTAGCTTGGTCGGTTTTTCAAAAAAATGCCTTGCTAAAAATTTTCTGTGATACTCAGACTTAACCCAAGGCCCTAGTAGCTTGGCCAAAGATGTTGGGTTATTGTTTTTACTTAGAATTGAGTAGAAGCGAAGTATTTCTTTTAATGATTGTTTTTTTGTTTTTCCAAGTGAGTAAACAAGAGAATGTGGATAACTTAGGTCATATATATCTTTCTCAAAATTATCAGACATTCGATAAAAAATGTTAACTTCTTCCTTTTCTAGAGACCCTAAAAATTTATTCACTTTTAATACTTCTTGCTGATCTAGATTTTTAAATTTTTTTAGATTAAATTTTTGGGGAAACTTCCTTGAGTACATTGGAGAAATGACACCTTCTAATTTTTCGATTTCTTCATGTAGTAAATAAGACTCTTTGTTTTCTCTAATAATTTCTCTAGGAATACCACCTTTATCTAAATACTTAATTTTAATTTTTTTTGGCCTTCTTACAACATGACAGAATTCACTTGGTGTAAAACATCCTTCAATTGTCGTTCGAACTTTACTTCCTAAAATTGTGACTTTGGGGTTTATCATTGTAATAATTTTATCTCCCTCTTTTGTAACAATGACTTTAGCGTCTTTTCCAACTTGGGGAGCAGTTAATGTTATATCATCACTATTTTTGAGAGTATGAGCCATGTCCTCTATTAGGATGTGATTATCGAAATTTTTAATATCTGATTGTAAAAATTCATCAGCTTCTTTTTTAAGAATTGGATTTTCCTCAGAGACGCGTACTAAAATTTTGGGCTTTCTGACATGTGTATTGGTTATATTTTGCAGTATTTTTTGTAAGCAGACATCTGTAGCTTGGCTTGCTTTGGCCCCAAAAATAAGAGTAAATAGTACTAAAAAGGATAACTTCATAATTCCTTAAGCTGGTCGGTTGCTTATGAAGTAAAGTGAAATACTTCAGCAATTCCCGGCCGATCAATAATTAATCAATATTTCAAGTGGCTGTAATTTGAGAAAATAGGATCACGGGACTTTTTCGAAAAGTCCTGCTTGTGATTTAATAATTTTTTTATACTTTATTTAACTCTAAACGACCAC
>JABJPQ010000224.1 GCA_018663815.1 Halobacteriovoraceae bacterium
AATTAAAATACCGTCATTAGAGCTATCCATGATGCACTCTGATCAAAAGAATAAACAAAGTTTGGAAATTAAATATAAAAACTGGACCGAAGTTCATTTTAGAGCTTATCGGTTTAGCCCCATTGATTTTCTCTTAAAACAACAAGATCGAAATACTCAACCTGTTCGAAAAGATGTTGAAGCGTGGATAACTAATAAAAAAGTAAGTTTTGAGTGGAGTGAGAAGTTACCTTTAACAAAAGACTACAAAACTCACAAAACATACTTTACACCAAAAATATCACAGTCTGGAAGTTATATCGTCGTTGCCTCTGCTAATAAAAATTTTTCCATGAAAGAGAATCGTCTTCTCTTTGGTTATTATCAACAAACAAACTTGTTTTTGTTAAGAAAAGACGAAAGTGATACACTTGATTTTAAAGTTGTGAAATCTAGCAGTGGTATGGGAGTTGCTAATGCAGAAATTAAAATATTCAAACTTGACTGGAAAAAAGGTCATTCGTTATACAAAACACTTATAACGGATAAATTTGGATCTACTAGCTTTAAAAAAGATAAAAAGAGAACATATGGAGTTGTATATTTTGTTAAGTCAAAAGGACAAGAGCTTTATGACTATAATAGTGACAGTATAAACTCAAAAAGAAATCCAACAGTAAGCACTACGAACAAATCTTTAATTTTTACAGACAGGAGTATTTATAGGCCCAATCAGAAAATTAACTTCAAAGTAATCAGTTACCAAAATAATAATCAAAGATTAAAGCTACCTAAGGGGTTACCAGGTGTAGCTCTTTCAGTTTCATTGCATGATAGTAATGGTAAAAAAGTTACATCGATTAATTTAAAAACAAATAAATTTGCTTCTGCATCGGGAGTTTTTGAAATTCCAAATGGCCATGCTTTGGGGCGATGGAGCTTACGAGTGAATAATTCTCGCTCAAGAGTAAATTTAAGAGTTGAAGAGTATAAGCGCCCAACTTTCACTACGACATTGGGTGATGCTAAAGGACAAATCAGATTAAATACTAAAGCTACCTTTAGCGCAAACGCAAAATATTATTTTGGACTGCCAGTTACGGCAGCAAAAATATCTTATATTATTAAGCGCAAGACAAATTATCCGTACTGGTATTCTTGGTGGTACGCAAATTATAGCGTTAATGAACAGATTATTAAAACGGGTGAGATTAAAACCGATAAAAATGGTGATTATGAAATTAGCTTTACGCCAAAAGCTTCTAAGTTAGAATTAGAACAAGGACTCAGCTTTAACTACAATATTGAAGTCGTTGTACTAAATAATGGAGGCGAGAGTGCAAAGGCATCAAAGAGCTTCATCATAGGTCCAGTTGCAGTAAAAAGTTATTTATATCTTGAATCTGAATTTAATCAAAAAAATATTAAAATTACAGCTTCAAGAAAAGATTTAAATGGAAAGTCATTGCCAGGTAAGGCGCAGTATAAATTATATAAACTAAGTGAACCTAAAAAAACTTTAGCACCTGTAAATCAAGCTCTATATTATGGAGAGAGATCTCCTTTGAAAAATATTTATCAAACCTTGGGAGACTTTCAAAGAGCAAGATGGAACGGGTCAATAGATGAAAAGCATATTTTAAAAACCTGGCCTGTTGGTAAACTTGTAGAGTTTGGTGATGTTTTACATGATAAGCATGGAGCCGCTAAAATAGTTATTAATAAGCTAAGTCCTGGAGCTTATCGAATAAAGTATACAACTAAGGATGTTTTTGGATCTCTATTTAAAACCAATAAAGACTTTATTATCCTTAATAAGAAATCGAAACTTTCCCTTCCGCTTATATTGCGAGTTAATAAACAACGAGCATATGTAGGAGAGAAGTTAAAATTCTTTGTTCATAGTGGATATAAAGATCAATTACTTATTTTTGATATTTATCATTTTGATAAAAAGATATACTCTAAAAAAATCAATTCGAGTCATAATAATAAATTTATTACTTTTTGGGTTAAAAATAAGCATTTAGGCGGTCTTACCGTGCAACTACACAGTGTACACGATAATACGTTTATGCAAAAAAAAATAAGCATTAATATCCCTTACGTTAAAGAAAAACTTGCAGTTGAATTTGAAAGGATTAGGGAGAAAATCGTTCCTGGCACTCAAGAGAAATGGACAGTTAAGGTATCTGCACAAAACTCAAAAGGAAAAAAAATACAATTAAAAAAACAAGCAGAGATTGTCGCTTACATGTACGATAAAAGCTTGGACGTATTCACTTCCCACTTAATTCCTTATCTTTCCTATCCTGCAAACTATTTTTATCCTCGGATTAAATTTCCTTATCAGCGTAATTATGCTCGAAGTTTGAGCCATCATTGGAGAAGTCATGCTCCTTTTCAGACTTTAAATATGGATATGATTCAGACCATTGGTTCTTACGGTATCGGTGGAATGGGAAGAAGGGGGCGGGGAAGACTTCATATGAGTGGAGCAAAATTTTTAGGCCAAATGGAATCGGAAGCTGATGGAGTATCGAGTCAAAAATCGAGACCGCGTAAAAAAATGAGCACCCTACTAAAGGAAGATATAAAAAAACAAAACCAATCAGATAAATCAAATTCCGTCTCTTCAAACGAGCAGGTGAGGAGTAATTTTTCTGAAACAGCTTTTTGGTTACCTCATCTAAAAACAAATAAAAATGGAAGTTTAGAGTTCTCTTTTACGGTTCCAGACTCATTAACCTCTTGGAACGTTTGGGCACACGCAATAACAAAAGATCTTAAATTTGGTTCAACTTCTAAAGTGGTAGAGTCGGCAAAGGATTTGATGCTTCAAACCTACTTCCCACGTTTTTTAAGGCAAAGTGATAAAATCGACTTAAAGCTCGTGCTGAATAATGGAAGTAAAAAAATCTTCAAAGGAAAAATATTTTTAGAAATCACTGATGATGATAAGAATGATATCTCGGATAAGTTTTTACTAGCAAAGAAGTATAAAGATGGTGTTGCGTTTAATCTCAAGGGGCAAGGGTCTATTGCTGAGAGTGTTTCAATATCAGTTCCAAATAATCGGTTGGGGCAAGTCCATTTTAAGGCATACGCCAAAACAAAATCATTTTCGGATGGAGAAGCTAAAGTTTTAAACATTCTTCCGAGCAGAATGCATCTGAGTCAATCTAAGTTTGTTAGTTTAACAAATATTGAAACGAGAGAAATTAACTTTAAAGAAATGTTAAAAAAAGATAGTTCTCGTATTAATGATTCATTAGTTATTAAATTAGATGGACAATTGTTTTACTCACTTGTTTCAGCACTACCTTATCTTAAAAATAGCCCTTATAATAATATTGATAAATATATTAATACTTATGTCTCAACTTCAATCTTAGATGAAACTTTTAAGCATAATCCCAAGCTGGCTAAAATGGCCAAAAATCTATCTAAGCGAAAAACACAATTTGAAAAATGGAATGAAAATGACCCTAATCGAAAAGTAAGTTTGGAGGAAACACCATGGTTAAGAGATGCTGAGGGAGGATCGAGTGAGAATCTTCAAAACACACTTGACCCAAAGAATATAACAAGAGTTAAGTCTAAAAATTTAAAAGATTTACTTAGCTCTCAGACTTCAATTGGAGCTTTTCCATGGTTTAAGGGGGGTCCACCTTCGCAATTTATGACAATTTATGTTTTAAATGGATTTTCTCGAGCTGCTGAATTTGGGGCAAAACTTCCCACAGCACAAATTAAAAAAGCATGGAGTTATATAGGGAGAGAAACAAATTCCATGATTAAAAATTGTATGGCAAACTCAAGCTGTGTTGAACTAATAACCTTTATTAACTTTACTCTATCTAATTATAAAGACACTTCATTATATTCTGAATATATCTCTGCTGAGCTGAGATCTACTATGCTAGATTATTCATTTAAACTTTGGAAACATCATTCCCCTCAGACAAAAGGAATGTTGGCACTACTATTGAAACGATCTAACCGACCTACTGATGCAAACCTTGTATTTGACTCAGTACTTGACTCAGTAAAAAAAGATAAGGATTTAGGCGCTTTTTGGTCCCCTGAAGATCGTTCTTGGCTTTGGTACAACGATACCATTCAATCTCACGCCTATGCATTGCGAGCGCTAACTGAATTAAAACCGAAGGATAGTTTACGCCATGATCTGGTTAAGTGGTTATTTCTTAATAAAAAATTAGGGCAATGGAAATCAACTCGAGCAACAGCGGAAGTTATTTACTCTGTGCTTCATTATCTTAAAGCAGAAAATCTATTTGGAAAAAAAGAGCTTATAGATTTAGAGGTGGGAGACTTCAAAAAATCTTTTGAATTTCAGCCAGATAAATATACCGGCAAAGATAACTTTGTTGTTTTTAAAGATAATAAACTTAAGCCAGAAAAAATGCACAAAATAAAAATCTCTCAAAAAACGAAAGGAATATCCTTTGCATCTGCAACATGGCATTACTCTACCGAAAAGATTCCGCTTAAGGCACTAGGTGATCTCTTTTCGGTTAAAAGAACTTATTTCAAAAGGGCCACAATTAATAATCAGATCCAACTAAGCCCAATTGCTGAGGGCACAAAAATTAAGGTTGGAGATCAGGTAGAAGTTCATTTATCTATAAGGTCTAAACACGCAGCTGAGTATATTCACTTAAGAGATCCAAGGCCTAGTGGTTTTGAGCCTGAACGACAAATATCCGGCTATAAATGGGATCTGGGGCTTGTTCGTTTTGAAGAAGTTCGTGATAGTGGAATGAATTTTTTCTTTGAAAAGTTACCCGTAGGAGAGTATACGTTAAAGTTTAGAATAAGAGCAAATCTTGCTGGAACGTTTAAGACCCATCCTGCAATATTACAATCATTATACGCACCAGAGTTTAATGCTTTCTCCTCGGGGAAAATAATAAATGTTGAACAATAATTTATTTTTAAGCAAAAATAAAACTCTCTTGTAGGAGACAGGTAAAATGAAAAACATTACCATCAGAGCAGCTACGATTGAAGATGCTGCTGAAATTGCAAACGTTCATATCAACTCTTGGAGAGAAGCCTATAAAGGTTTACTGCCCCAGGACTTTCTAGATAAAAGACCACTTTACTTTAAAAACCGATATGAGCTTTGGAAGCGAGTTACTGCAGATGAGAATCAAGTTACCTTCGTTGCTCAATCAAATGATAATGGAGTCGTAGGCTTTATTAATGGAACAAATGCTCGGGATGCTGATTTTAAAGATTACTGTGAAGTCTGGAGTTTTTATCTTTTACAAGATTATCATAAACAAGGAATTGGGTATAACTTACTTTACACATATTTTTTGGAGCATAAAGTGAAAGGTTATTCTAAAGCTTATCTTTGGGTATTGGATAAAAACCCTACCATTAAGTTCTATGAAAGAACTGGTGCTAAGTTAGGTGAGCAAGTAAAACACGTTGATATTGCCGGAATTAAGTCGAAAGAACTTTGTTATGTATGGGATAGTCATAATTTTGAAAAGATTATTTTAGCACTTTAAAATAGGGAGGCCGAAACCTCCCCATGGATAATCTATAAAGCTAAATTAGAAAGTTCACTCATAAGATCTTGTGACCTTGAAACAAACTCTTTTCTTTCTTTATCATTTAAGCCTTCACCTGAAATCGCCGCAAGATCTTGAATGTGATGACAAATCTTGCCTGCTAATTCTTTTTTCTCTGTTTTTTCAGCGAGCTTAAAGGCATTTTTAACTAAGCTATGAGATGGATTAAGCACCAAAGTTTTCTTTGATGGCATTTCAAAATTTGATTGACCCATCGATTTAGTCATTTGTTGAAAACGCTTCATGGATTCATCAACTTTAAAATAAGCCGCTGTTGCGCTACCTTTAAAACTCTTAACTTCGATTTCCATTTGAGCTGGGTTCTTCTCATCTTTTTCCCCAACAAGAATTTCTTGAAAAAGATCTTTGATTTTTAAATCTTCATCAGTTGCGTTTTGAGTTTCTAAAACATCCTCAATGGCATTATCAACTAATGTAAATTTGATTTCTACATCATTTTTCTTTTGTACTTCTACGTGCTGAGTAAAATGAGGATCGATATAAGCTTCTGTTGTGATTGCGTGGATACCCTCTTCCCATAACTGGGCTCTTAGTGCTTCATTTGATGAGCCATCTTCAAAGTAAACCACTTTTCCTTTCATCTTTTCTTGATGTTTTTCAGGGATTGATTCTGTGTACTCAGGAAGAGTCATATAATTACTTTCTGAGTTTTTAAATAAAACTCTGTCTCGCATAAGATCATCAAACTTAGGATCAGAAATTGCGCCATATTTAACAAATAGACCAATGTCTTCCCATACCTTTTCATATTTTTCTCGATCATTTTTGAAAAGTTTCTTTAGGCTCTCAGCAACTTTTTTAACAATATAGTTTGAGATCTTTTTAATATTAGGATCACCTTGAAGGGCTGATCTTGATACGTTAAGTGGAATATCTGTCGAGTCAATTGCACCTTTAAGTAGCGATAAGAATTCAGGAATAACATCTTTCACATTATCAGAAACAAATACTTGTTTACAATAAAGTCTAATATTTGAATCATTATTTGGTTTATTCGGGTTTAGCTTAGGAAAAAACAAAATCCCTTGCATTGTAAATGGATGATCAACATTTAGGTGTAACCAAAAAAGAGGATCTTGATCCATTGGGTAGAGTTGCTTATAAAAGTTAATATAGTCTTCATCTTTTAGAGTTGTAGGATCTTGCTTCCACAATGGATTTGAGTCATTGATAATATCAGCAGTAATGGCTTTTTTATCTTCTTCTTTTTCAGCGGCAGCATTTTCAGCAGTTGTTTTTGCAACTTCATTTAGATCAACTAGTTCGATAGGGTGAGGAAGAAAGTTACAATAATTTTTTAATGTTTCTCTGGTTTTCCAGTTATCAAGAAAATCTTTACTCTCATCGTTAATGTATAAAGTTATTTCTGTTCCGATAGTTGTTTTATCCGAGTCTGTGAATTCATAGTCTGTATCACCGGCACATGTCCATTTCGTAGCTTTCGCATCTTTTGTCATAGCAAGAGATTCAACTTCTACTTTATCTGCAACCATAAAGGCTGAATAAAATCCAAGTCCAAATTTACCAATGATATCAGATCCTTCATCGCCTGAGTCTTTCATTTGCTTTACAAATTCTTCGGCACCTGAGAATGCTAGTTGAGCTATGTATTTTTCAACATCTTGCTCAGTCATTCCTAATCCATTATCCTTAAATGTAATTGTTTTTGCTTCTTTGTCGATTGCTACAGTTACTTTTGCAGCCTCAACTTCATCCCCCGATGTTCTGGCCAGAGAAGCTCTTTTAGTAATGGCATCGCAACCATTTGATACAAGCTCACGAATAAAAATATCGTGCTCAGAATAAAGCCATTTTTTAATAATTGGGAAGATATCAGTAGTACTTACTGAGATATTTCCTTTGCGTGCAGTCATAGTTAACTCCTTGTGTAATATTTAACGTTTTTTATGTTTAATGTAGACAGAAAGAATATGGTAGCACTATTGTCAGAGTCAAGTAGGGAAGGGAAAAATAATGATAAATGATATAATCTCGCAAAATAAGTGGTTTAGAATCAATATTATTACGACTGGCGGCACAATTGAAAAGACTTATGATGAGTTAGAAGGTCGTTTATATAATCGTGAAACTGTAATAAAAAATCGTATTAATCAACGCTTACGCCTTCCTTATACTGAAATTATTATCCACTCGGTAATGTCGATAGATTCTTTGGATATGACTAATGAGCAGCGAGAAGTTATTGGTGAAATGATTTCATCGTTAGCGAAAGAAAAACATCCTATCGTTGTTTTACATGGGACAGATACGATGCAAGCAACAGCGGAGCTTGCTAAGAAGTTGCATCCCCAGATTAGTGTACCCGTTATTTTTACTGGAGCTATGAAACCGCTTGGATTTGAAGACTCAGATGCTCTTCAAAATGTAACAGAGGCACTCATTGCGGCTCAAATTATTCCTGCTGATTATTATATCTCTTTTCATAATCGTTTGTTTAAAGTTCCAGCAGTTCGCAAAAACAAAAAAATAGGAACTTTTGAATCATTCTCAAAGAACACTTTGGGTTAATCATGCTGTGTAAAAATGACTTTCCCTCTTTTATAATGGTTCTTTCTAGGGCCAAATAGCGTTGAAAATATTTCAAGTTTATATGGTGGTAGATATCATGAAAATATTCTGTTTTTTGATTTTTGTTTCTATTTCTTCGGGCGTCTTTGCACTTGATTGGAATACTTACTCTGAAATTAAATTTGGTGTTGCCAAAGTTATTGATACTAATAATAAAAAAGAACTTTTTAGCCAGACTTCAAATGCCGAATCTTATAGGTTTGTGAGTCAAATCGGTACTGCAAGTGAGGCTAATTTCTCAACGAGTGAAATGTTAAAATCAATGTTAAATAATGAAATTGTCCTCTCTATTGAAAAAACTTATATTGATTCATCTCTTGGTTTTTTAAATGACATTTTTACACAAGAATTAGCCCGCTTTTCATTTAACTCTTCAGATATCTCTCATGGCACGAAACTTAATGATGCTAACTTTGATATTGTTTTGAATGTTAAAAAAATAAAATACTGTTCAGCTGCAGTCATTGATCGTCGCTTTCGTGGAGCTAAAGAAGTTGGGCTAAGTTTAAGTGTTGAGAAACAAGGAGATCGTTACTGGGTGAATATCCCTGGTGCTGGTGAATATATTGCTGTCAGTATGAATGAATACTACCGAGCAAATCCAAAGGAAAATCAAACGAAAGAAATTTACGCGCTTAAAAGTGATAGCGTTCATGTTGTTTCGATAAGGTTCGACAATAGAATCTGTGTTGGATCGTGGTGTGGGATGATTCGTTGTTACTGATGCTGATAAGTTAAAATTGCTAATATATCCTCATTAAATTCCTTTTCGCATTCAAACAAAAAAATGCTATGTTTTAAGTATAAACCACAGGAGGGTGTATGTTTAAGAAATCATTGATGTTGTTTTTAGTTTTACTCAGCCAGCAAGCGGCCGCTACAAGTTATAGTTTTGGCTTTGCAAGCGATGCAGGAATGAAGCTTCCAGGAGCAAAATTAGTTCACGATGGCCTTGTTGCTGAAGGATTAACGGAGCTTATTTTAGGCGGAGATCAGCTTTATAATACCAAAGACAGCTACGAAGATGTTTGGGGAGATTGGACTGAGTTTAATTGGTTTGCAGTCGCTCATGGAAATCATTATCTTACATTAGAACAAGAGCAAAAATACTTTGGAATGCCGAGTGATTATTATGCAAAAAATGCTGGCAAAAATATACGATTTCTTATTTTAAACTCTGAAAGCGAAACTAATATTAACGAGCAAGCAGCTTGGTACGAAAATCAATTAGCACAGGCTAAAGAGCAATTTCTTTTTGTTGTTCTCCATCACCCTCCATATACGCTTTCAAAGTATCATACTTGGGAAGAACGAGAGGAGTTTCATAAAATTATACGACCAATTACGATGAAGTATCAAAGTAAAATAACATCCATCTTTACTGGACATGATCACTTTGCAGCATTGTACCGATTGAATGATTTAACTTGGGTACATTCTGGAGCCGCTTTACAACATAAGGCCGTGGGAGTTGCGAAGACCGATGTTGAGCCGGGAATTATGCTTAAAACTGAGTGGCTATATGATCAAACTTATCATTTCACTAGGCTGGATGTTAATGATGCCACAGGTGTGGCAAAAGTTAGTTTTATTCGAGCAAAGGATTTATCCCGCAGTTGTATTGTAACTTTAGCTCCGGTTTACTCAATGGATGAAACTTGTGAAAGTGTCGCGATGCGCTAATTGACGAAATTAGCTGAGAAATGTCATCATTAATCGTTTTTCATGTTTAGTTTAGTTATTGGTGTAAAAAACTTACGAATATATAAAAAAAAGTATTGATTTAATTGGATCATTAGCTTACAAAGAATATCAATTAAATTATTTAATTATTTATTAAATTTGGAGAAAATTATGAGTACAGGTAAAGTAAAATTTTTTAACGAAACAAAGGGATTCGGATTCATTACACCAGACGACGGTGGGAAAGATCTTTTTGTTCACATCTCTGCAGTTGAGCAAGGTCAATTGAATGATGATGATAAAGTTGAATACGAAGTTGGTGAAGGTCAGAAAGGTCCTTGTGCTGTTCAAGTAAGAAAATTATAAGAATATAGTTTACATACTTAGCCTCTTATTTTCATGATAAGAGGCTTTCAAATCTCATCCAAAAATATTCAAACAATTCTATTAAGTAACAGGTGTAAATTTTTTTCACTTTAAAATTCTATTTATTTCTATTCTTTATTTTCTTTGCTAAAACTCGTAAAAACAGGAGAGTTAAATGAAAATGATATTGTTAAGTTTAGTGAGTTTCTATTTCTTTACGTCAAGCTTATTTGCAAAAGATTATCCAAGCTATTGTAGTAATACCTCTTATGCTGATGAACGAGTTTGTGAGGGAGCAAATCCTAGGTTTTGTAGTAGTGCTGACTATTCGGATGTAAGGGCCTGCATTAGACCTGAATGGTTTGTTGGCCAATGGAGTTATCCTCTCTATTGTGATGAAAGTTCATACTCTTATGCTTCTGCTTGTGAGGGAGCAAATCCTAGCTATTGTGCAAGTACAACTTATCAATACGATCCTTCATGTCAAAGACCTGAGCGCTTTGCTGGAGAGTGGAAGTACCCAACCTATTGTGAAAGTACTTCATACGCAACATCTCCAGCTTGTACTGGAGCTAATCCACGGTACTGTTCGAGTACAA
Organism: Halobacteriovoraceae bacterium; assembly: GCA_018663815.1. GTDB lineage: Bacteria > Bdellovibrionota > Bacteriovoracia > Bacteriovoracales > Bacteriovoracaceae. The sequence continues at coordinate 10,844 of JABJPQ010000224.1, forward strand.
GTTATGCCTCAGCTAGCGCATGCACTAGGCCTTTATATTATACTGGACAGTGGGAATACCCAAGTTATTGCAGTAGCACAACTTACTCTTCGAGTCCTGCATGCCAATAAAACTAAGGCTATTTTTACTAGGGGTATTGATGGCCTGTAATTTTGTTACTCATGCTAATGAACAAAAGAAAATGCCACAGCAATGTCTATCAGATTGTAAAACACCTTATGGGCAAGAACTAGGAGCGACTAAGGATGGAATTAAAGCCTATTCTAACTGTCAATCAAGTTGTGTGATCTTTGAGCCTAATCATTATAAAAAAGTTTATACGGGTATAAAATGGCAATGTGTAGAGTATGCTAGACGATGGTTACTCACAAAGCATGGAGTTGTTTATGGAGACGTTGATTATGCTTATAATATTTGGGATAAAATTAAGACCCTAAAATCTCCTAAGGAGTTTCCAAAAAAAGAGCTAGCACTAAAAAACATCATAAATGGTGAGATTAAAGACTTTAGAGTTGGGGATCTTATTATTTATGGCAAAGAGTTTTTAACAACTGGTCATATTGCTGTTGTGATTGAGTATAATGAAAAAGAAAGCTGGATCAAAGTTGCTGAAGAAAATTATGCTAATACTAAATGGCCAGGCAATTACGCTCGAAGAATACCTCTTCAAAATATTAAAAATAAACTGACGATTGATGATCAATTTGTTTTAGGAATAAAGCGGATAGTTTATCCTTAATAACTAATGGTTACATCATAGTTGTAAACGCACACGATTCACTGCTTTCCCAAAAAGAGCAGAGTGTATCGCTATTTTTTAAATCAATTAAATCTCACGAAAAATTGTTAATACTTCACAAGGTTATTGAGTTGGTATAATTGCACATGGACTAAACGCCTAGCGGCTTAGAACTTATGCTGAGTTTATGCCTCATTCTAAAACCTTGGGTACGCAAAGTGGGAAAA
>JABJPQ010000133.1 GCA_018663815.1 Halobacteriovoraceae bacterium
ACTTGTTCTTAACCCAGATGTGAATGTTAGGTCACGTGGAGTTATGGAAAAATGTTCTATGTGTGTTCAAAGAATCCAAGAAGGTAAATTAACGGCCAAACGTGAAAGAAGAGAGTTAGTTGATGCTGATATCAAACTAGCATGTCAACAATCATGTCCTGCAGATAACGCTATCATTTTTGGAGATATGAATAATTCAGAATCAAGTATTTCAAAATATCTTGCAGATGAAAGAAAGTATGTTGTGTTGGAAGAATTAAATGTTCAACCAAGAGTTAATTATTTAACAAAAATTAGAAATAAATAATAGAAGGAAAAGTTTATGTCGGACGCGCATGTTTCACAATTAAGACAATCGCTTGTACCAGAAGATAGAACGTATAAGCAGATATCTGAGGACATTCTAGACACCCTTGAAGAAAAACCATCTAAGGCCTGGTTGATTGGATTTTCCCTATCAGCATTTATTCTTACGATCGGTTTTTTTACTGTTGCTTATCAGATAGGAACAGGTATTGGAACTTGGGGTTTAAATAAAACCGTAGGTTGGTCTTGGGATATCACAAACTTCGTATTTTGGGTTGGTATCGGTCATGCTGGGACACTTATCTCAGCCGTTTTACTTATCTTTAGACAAAAATGGAGAACAGGTATTAACCGTGCAGCTGAAGCAATGACAATTTTTGCTGTAGCTTGTGCTGGGATCTTTCCTTTGATCCACGCTGGTCGTCCTTGGCTTTTATATTGGGTTTTTCCTTATCCAAATACAAGAGGTGATTTATGGGTAAACTTCCGTTCACCACTTCTATGGGATGTATTTGCAATTTCAACTTATTTAACAGTATCTTTAGTTTTTTGGTATATGGGTCTGCTTCCAGATTTAGCTTCTATTAGAGATAGAACTAAATCAAAAATGAGAAAGCTTGTTTATGGCCTTCTTTCTTTTGGATGGGATGGATCAAATAGAACTTGGCATCACTGGGAAGTAATGTCACTTATTTTGGCCGGTCTTGCGACACCACTCGTTTTATCTGTTCATACAATTGTATCAATGGATTTTGCAACTTCAGTAATACCAGGTTGGCATACAACGATCTTTCCTCCTTATTTCGTTGCAGGGGCCGTTTTTTCAGGCTTTGCGATGGTTCTTACCCTTATGATTATTACAAGAAAGGTTATGAATTGGGAAAACTACATAACTATTAATCATATTGAAGCCATGGCCAAGGTCATTGTCGTAACGGGGATGATAGTTGGTCTCGCTTATGGAACGGAATTTTTTATGGCATGGTACTCTGGAAATGAGTATGAAAAATATTGTTTTCTAAATCGTGCAACAGGTCCATATTGGTGGGCTTATTGGACAATGGTTTCATGTAATGTTTTATCACCGCAGTTTTTCTGGTTCAAAAAATTAAGAACTCACATAGGGTTTGTTTTCTTTCTCTCAATAGTTGTTAATATTGGGATGTGGTTTGAAAGGTTTGTTATTATTACCACTTCAATCCACCGAGATTTCTTACCATCAAGTTGGGCCATGTATTCTCCGACCTGGGTTGAGATCTGGACTTTTATTGGAACGTTTGGGCTTTTCTTTACACTATTCTTTATCTTTATCAGGGTATTACCGGGAATAGCTGTGGCAGAAGTTAAGTCTGTTTATAAATATGCAAGAAATAACAAATAGGATACGACGATGAAAAAAGATTTTTTACTCGCAATTTATGACTGTGAAGAAAAGCTTTTAAAAAGTGCAGAGAAAGCTAGGGATAAGAATATAGAGATGTATGATATCTATACTCCTTTTCCTGTGCACGGTTTAGATGATGCTATGGGAATTAAGCGTTCATTTTTACCTTATGTCACTTTTTTAGCTGGAGCCACGGGACTTTTTAGTGCGATATTATTGCAAGTTTGGACAAGTGCTTTTGATTGGCCAACTATTATTGGTGGTAAGCCTTTTATTTCATGGCCAGCTTTTGCACCAATTAGTTTTGAGCTAACGGTTCTTTTCGCAGCTCATATAACCGTTTTAGCATTTTTAGTTTACAACCGTTTATTTCCAGGTAAACAACCTATGATTCTGCATGAAGAGCAGACATGTAATAAGTTTGTTATTGCGATGGAAAGAGACAAGGTTAATATTGATGATGCAACTAATTTATTGAAAGAGCATGGTGCAATCGAAGTTAATATTAAAAACGTTGATACCGGTTCATGTTGTTAATAAGGGGACAAGTAGTGAAAAGTTTATTATTAGGGATATTTTTAATATCATTAGTTAGTTGCTCTGGTGGAAGAAATAGCACTGGATACTCTATTATCAATGATATGATTTACTCTGAAACATACGAAGCATTTTCAGACAGTCAAATTCATGAAAACGGCCAGTCTATGCAAGCTCCTCCTGCAAATACAATAGCAAGAGGGTTTATGCCACATGAAATGGATGAAGATGATGTTCCAGTTGTCATGGAAAATCCAAATACAATGACTGCATATGGTTGGAAAAGAGGAGAATTACTTTACAACAGTACATGTGCTGCTTGTCATGGTGAGGATGGACAAGGCAAAGGTCTTGTTGTAACTCAAGGTGGTTTTCCAAATCCGCCTAAGTTTAAATCTCGTTCTTTTAAGTATTCTAAAAAAGATAAAAAACCAGCCGGACATATTTATAATGTCATTACTTTTGGTAGTGGGAATATGCCAAGTCATGCTCAGCAATTATACGCTGAAGACAGATGGTTAGTTGCTGAATATGTTCGAGAAAGATTAATGACTAAAGGTAAAAAATAATTGGAGATAAAAGTGGAAACAGAGACTAAGAATTTTGAATTTAAAGGTGGTCTAAAAAAAGTAAGTTTAAGTCTTATTTTTTTAGGGGCAGCTGCGCTTTTAACTTCATTTGGAATTAATAAAACAGTTGGATGGGTTGATTACACTGTATTTAATATTTACTTTGTAACAATTGCCATTTCAGCAATTTTCTTTTTAGCGTTAACTGGGGTTATTCAAGCCAGTTGGTTAACACCCTATAAAAGAATCCCTGAGGCGATGACACAATTCTTACCTGTTTCATTTGTTATGATGGGGGTTGGTGTCTTTGGTCTCCATACGATTTATGAATGGACACATAAAGATGTTGTCGCAAACGATCCAATCTTAATTCAAAAAGTGGCCTGGTTAAACGAACCAAGATTTGTCATTACTTCTATTGTTATTTTTGCTTTATGGATTGGTATAACAAAAGCTATGCGCTCGTATTCTGAAAGAATGGATTCAGTAAGTGAAGGAGCAGCTTATGCTAAAAAATACGTTGGTTTTTCGGCCATCAGCTTAATCATTTTTTCTTTAACAATTTGTGTGTTTTCTTTTGATTGGCTTATGTCAGTCGAGCCACACTGGTTCTCTACTATCTTTGGAGTCTATGTTTTTGGTGGATCTTTTGTCAGTGGAATGAGCTTTGTGGCCATTGCGGTGATTATGCTAAGAAAGTGGGGCTATTTTGGTAAAGCTGTAACCGATGATCATGTTCATGATATAGCAAAATGGATTTTTGGTATGTCTATTTTCTGGGCATATATTTGGATCTCACAATACATCCTTATTTGGTATGCAAATATTCCTGAGGAAACTGAATATTTTGTTTTAAGGCATCATCATTGGAATGGTCTTTTTTGGATGAATCTTATCCTTAATTTCTTTGTACCTTTCTTTGGACTGATGACTAGAAAAGCCAAGAGAACTTCAAGTAGAGTGATGATTGTTGCATTGATTTTACTCTTAGGTCACTTAATTGATATTTATGTTATGTTAGCGCCTAAAGTTTTTGAACACCATGGAATTAACGGCGTTTCTGGTGGAGGAATCCTTCAGGTGCTTCAGATAATCGGTGGATTTGGATTATTTATCTATGTTGTTGGTACAGCACTTTCAAAAAGAAAACTTGTTGTTATAGGCAC
>JABJPQ010000341.1 GCA_018663815.1 Halobacteriovoraceae bacterium
AAACCCTAAGGTTGCCCAATAATTTTTATACATACGCCACACATCGCCAACAAAGATAGAAGACTCATCCCCACCGGCCCCTGCTCTTAATTCAACCATACAGTTTTTATTATCGAGAGGATCTTTAGGTAACAATAAAATTTTCAATTCATCCTCAAGTCCTGGAATCTCAGCTTCATACTCAGAGATTTCCTCTTTGGCCATCTCTCGCATTTCCTCGTCTTTTTCTTCTGCCAGAATTTCTTTTGCCCCTTCAAGGTCGCCTTTAATCTTTTTATATTTAATATAACAATCAACCAAGTCTACAATATTTCCTCGTTCTTCAGAAACTTGTTTAAATTCTTTTTGCCGGTCATAGATGGTAGGATCGGCTAGCTTTTCCGTTAGCTCTTCATATCTTTTAACAACTTCATCTAATTTATTAAACATTGACATGCTATTACTCCAAAAAATCAGTTAGGGAAGAGTTTGATACTTCAATCATTGCAAGATTATGAACATCAATTTCTTCTAAGCTTAAAACTTTATTCTTCACTTCTTTCAATTTATAATTTTCTTCCAAGAAGAGAACGGCCTTAATAGATGAAAGTGCAACTTCAAGTTGACTATCATCAGGCTCTCTTGTGGTTAACCTTTGCAACATCATCCCAGGAGCACTGAGAGCTTTGCAAAAAGGATGTTCAATATGTTTGCCGGCAAATTTAATAATTTCATACGAAACCCCAGCAATTGGAATCATAAAACAAATCTTAACCACAACGGCTAAAATATGTTTGGGGATATTTGGTAAACCTTCTCCAATAGGTAGAGCAGTAAACAAGCCCGAAAAAATAATAATGGAGATAAAAAGTAAAAAGAAAATAAATGATGTTCCACAACGTGGGTGAAGTTTTGAGTATTTTTTTGCATTTTCAATGCTTAATTCTTCACCTGCTTCAAAGGTTGCTATCGATTTATGTTCAGCCCCATGATATTGAAAAACTCTTTTTATATCTGGAACATAACCTATCAACTTAATATAAATAACAAAAATACAAGCCTTGATACATCCGTCAATTAGATGAAATGCATAGCCGTCTAAACTCCAACCAAGTTTAAATATTTGATTAATAGCTTCCGTACTTGCATGAGGGACAAAAACAAACAAGCCTAGACCCAAGGTTAAACTCAAAGCAATAGTAAAAAACGTCATCCAATCAATACTTTCAGATTTTTTCTTTTCCGCTTCATACTCTTCTAGCGTTTTACCTTTTTTCAGGGCTTCTGCTTTCATTTCTTCTTCCAAGGCAATATTAGCTGAGTAATTAAGAGATAAAATCCCATTGGCCATGGCTTCAAAAAGCATTATAATCCCTCGCAAAAAGGGCTTTTTAAAAAAAGGAATTTTTTGAGATAAGCCGTACCACTGATCACGTCTTAAACGGATTTCACCGTTGGGTTTTCGAACGGCAACGACAAAAGCATTGGGTGATCTCATCATCACCCCTTCTATCACTGCCTGCCCTCCAATGCTTGTATACTGCTTGGCAAGTACAAGTGAAAAAGCTTTCAAGCCTTTTAACATTTTATACCATTCGTCCTTGTAAAAATGCTTAGCCGTTCATCATGGCCATGAAGTCTGCATTTGTTTTAGTGTCTTTAACTTTCTTTAAAACAAACTCCATAGAATCAATTGTATTCATTGGGTGAAGTACTTTTCTAAGTACAAATACTCTTGGAAGATCTTCTTTATCCATAAGAAGGTCTTCTTTTCTTGTTGAGGATTTATTAATATCGAGACATGGAAAGATTCTTTTTTCCATAAGTTTTCTATCAAGTTGAATCTCAGAATTACCAGTACCTTTAAACTCTTCAAAGATAACTTCGTCCATTCTGGAACCTGTATCAATAAGTGCCGTTGCAATAATAGTAAGTGATCCACCATTTTCAATATTTCTAGCTGCACCGAAAAATCTTTTAGGCTTATGAAGAGCATTGGAGTCAACCCCACCTGATAAGATTTTACCACTTGGTGGAATAACTGTATTATACGCTCTAGCTAGTCTTGTAATTGAATCAAGAAGAATAATAACATTTTGGCCGGCTTCAACTAAACGTTTTGATTTCTCAATAACCATCTCAGCAACTTGAACGTGTCTAGAAGCTGGTTCATCAAAAGTACTAGATACAACTTCTGCATCAACACTTCTTTTCATATCTGTTACTTCTTCCGGTCTCTCATCGATTAGTAAAACGATCAATGTCGCATCTTTATGATTATGAGAAATAGCATTGGCAATATCTTGTAAAAGAACTGTCTTACCCGCTTTCGGTGGTGCAACAATTAAACATCTTTGCCCAAATCCTTGAGGAACAAAGAGGTCAATAATACGAGTTGAGTATCCAGTTGGCTCACCTTCGAGATTGATTTTTTCTTCAGGGTACAAAGGTGTTAAGTTATCAAATAGAACTGTTTGTTTATGCTTTTCAGGTGTTTGAAAATTAATATTTTCAATTTTTAAAAGTGCAAAATATCTCTCACCCTCTTTAGGTGGGCGAATTTCACCGGAAATTGTATCTCCGTTTCTTAGGCTAAATCTTCTAATCTGAGAA
>JABJPQ010000703.1 GCA_018663815.1 Halobacteriovoraceae bacterium
ATCCCCCATAATCGTAGCTCCACCAAAAAGAGTTAATTCTTTTAAACTATTATTAAGCGGTTTAACAACAATTTCTTCAGTATCTAGAATTTCTTCTACAACAATTCCAAAAACATGTTCTTCAGCATTTAAAATAACAATGTTCAAAGCATCTTCAAATTGATTCTCTTTACTCTGTCTCTCACTTGACTCTGAGCTCGCTCCATCCAAAGAATTATTAGCAACAATCTTTTGCAACTGATTGTTTTTTTCATTAACACGATCAAGACTCAGTGTTTCCTTTAATCTAAAGATAGGAGTTAACACACCTCTTAGTTTTAGAAACTCACTTCCTTGAATTGTTTCTAATAGCACTTTATCTTCAGCCGTTTCTAGCCGAACAAGTTCAACCAGATTTTGCTGTGGAATCGCAAACGATTCATTTTTACTCTTTATAACAAGGGCCGGAACAATGGCTAAGGTCAGAGGGATACGTAGTTTAAAAGTACTCCCTGCCCCATCATTGGAACTAACACTAACTGTTCCTCCAATTCTTTCAATATTTGTTTTTACAACATCCATTCCTACACCACGACCAGAAATATTAGTGATCTGTTCCGCTGTTGAAAAGCCCGCTGCAAAGATAAGGTTGAAAATCTGAGAGTCACTCATCGAATCAAGCTTCTCTTGAGTCATGACACCTTTTTCAAGTGCCTTTTCCATAATTTTGTCTTTATTAAGCCCTCTTCCGTCATCCACAATCTCAATAACAACTTGACCACTCTCATTATAAGCTTTAATCAAAATTAAACCATCTGCCGACTTCCCGGCCTCTTCTCTTTCTTCAGGTAATTCCAGTCCATGGTCACAAGCATTACGAATAATATGCACTAATGGATCTTTAATGGCTTCAATTAAGGTTTTGTCTAACTCAGTTCCTTGACCAGACAATTTTAACATTATTTTTTTTCCACTTTGTCTTGAAAAATCTCGAACTAGTCTTTCAAACTTACTTAACGTATTACCAACTGGCTGCATTCGTGTAGACATAACTTCGCTTTGAAGCTCAGAAGTAATAATGTTTAATTGTTGCGCTAATCGGTTAAATTCGTGATCTGATTGTAAATTTGAATACTGTACAACTTGATTTCGATTTAAAACAAGCTCTCCTACAATGTTCATGATTCGATCAAGCACTTTAACATTAACTCTTACAAAAGAGTCAGCAATACTTTTATTTGAGTCTGTCGCATCTTCAGACAAGTTCTCCTTTTTTGGTAAACTTTTCTTTGCTGCTGGTTTATCAGAATTATCTTTCTCAACAACCGCTTTCTTTTTAAAGACATCTTCTTTTTTTGCAAGCTCAACTGCAGGCTCTTTTGCTTTTTCTGGCTCTTTAGTTACCTCTGCAGCCTTAGCAGTTTCAGTCTTTGTCACAGGAGTGCTGACTTCTCCCTCAAGTTCTTCTAATAATTGAGAGTCTACTTTTCCGTCTCCAACAAGCTCTTTTAAAGACTCTAATGCCGCTGCTGACATACCTACTTCTGGAGCATCTGCTACTGGTGTTGGAGACTCCTTAGGCGTTGATGAACTCGCGGCGGGCTCAAGCTTTTTTTCTTCATCTCGATACCCCGAAATTAACGAAGAAAGTTCATCCCCCTCTATTTCATCTTGTGGCTCATTTTGAACCGGAGTAGCAACTGCTTCTTGAGCATTAAGCCCTTTTGTTTCAAGTAATTTATCAAGCTTGGATTTATTTTCCTCAATATCAATACTTCCCTCTTCATTATTGCTCTCAATGGCTTTTAAAATGACATGACAAATATCAAAAGTATCCAATAATGTATCAATGATCGGAGGGCTTACATTAAAACTGCCCTCTCTTAATTCATCCAATAAGTTTTCTGCGACATGGGTAATATCTTGTAATTTGCTATAACCTAAAAAGCTTGCAGAGCCCTTCATCGTATGAACTGTTCGATAAATTTTATTCAGCAACTCTTTATTTTCTGGTTCTTTCTCATACAGAGTTAAGTCACTACTTAGTGATGACAAATTCTCAAAAGATTCAACCAAAAATTCATTTAATAACGCACTATTGTCCATATTTCCCTCTTAAATTCATATCGAACTTTAAATATAGTATTATTTTAAATCCGATCGTAATTAATTGAAATAAGAATTTTCAATATGTTACCTAAGTAAAAAGATCAATTAGCTCTTATCACTTTAGCAAGGGACTTACAGCAACCTCAAAAAGAATATGACCACTCTCAAAATATTTTCGTTCGAATGGAGTGATCAATTTTTCCGGAATAAAAGGCTCAAGTTTACGGCTCACTTGATATCCAAAAAATTCAGCAGCAATGACAAGTTCTTCTAGGTACCCCTTCCAATTAGATCTCACTTCTAACTCAATATTAAGCTCTAATAAGTAGGGAAAAACAGAGTGAGCGTACCATCTTTTCTTAATTTGGGATTTTTTAGGATAAGGGTTGGGATAATACATATATTGCTTAGAAAAATTGTAGCAATCTTTTTTATTCGCTAACAAGCGGCTTATATCAATTAGGTCGGCCCTTAGGATGATCATGTTTATGGGGGGATTGTGCTTAAACGAATTATTACGCTGTATTCTATCTGCAGACTTATCGATACCAAGTACAAGTTTCTCTGGAAACTCTGTGGCTAAATGAAAAGTACTCTCCCCAACACCACAGCATAAGTCGAGCAAAATTTCCTTTTCACTTCCCTGCTTTTCAATCCAAGACTCGATTTCGGCCATTGCTGAAAGAGAATGGCTTGAAAATGGTTTTGAAAATTTTTTTAACTTATTAGTCGCAAGAATTTTTGACAAATTAGGGTGTATTCCTTCTTGATTACTTTCAAGTAGTCTTGATGATTTTTTCATTATTCTCCTAGCATATAACAATTCTTTGCTCAGTCCTACAAAATTTGTTTCTATTTTAAATAATCACTATTTAACCTAAATACAATTGTTTTATCGATAGTTACTATTTAGTAAAAATAATATTAAATACTTCTTTTTTTTACTTATGTCATATCTCAAATCGTCCGAAAGCATGATACCACGGGCGATAATGACTTTTAAAAAAAATAATGACATTGACTTAGACCATAGCATGCGAACACAAGCAAGTTCGAGTAAAATGTTACTCTTCTATCAATTTCATTGCCCTCATTGCCATAAGCTCAATGTTTACTCCAAAGAGTATAAACAAGAAGTTGTCCTGTGCTCAAATACTGGCTGTAAAAAAATGATAATTATTGACAACTATAAAGAGATTGCGTGAACATAATGCTATGTCTAAAGTTCACTTATTTACACCTTTAAAATTAAAGCACACGACGATTAAAAATCGTACTCTGATGGGCTCCATGCACACAGGCTTAGAAGACGTCAAAGGTGGTTTTGAGAAACTCGCTGCCTTCTACGAGCAAAGGGCCAAGGCTGATGTTGGACTTATCATCACTGGAGGGTTTGCCCCAAACTTTCAAGGACGCATTCATCCCTTTGGTTCACAGCTAAGTTTTCCATGGCAAGTCAACAAACATGGATTACTAACTCAATCCGTCCACAAACATGAGGGAAAAATTTGTTTACAGATCTTACATGCCGGTCGATATGCCTATCACCCACTTTGTGTTAGCGCATCCAGTAGCAAGTCTCCCATAAGTAAATTTAAAGCGAGAGCAATCACTCGCCTTGAAATTAAAAAAACTATTTTTGATTATACGAACTGTGCAGCAATGGCCGCGAAAGCCGGCTATGATGGCATTGAGATTATGGGAAGCGAAGGTTATTTCCTTAATCAATTTCTTGCTCCGGCCACAAATAAACGCAATGATCAATACGGTGGAAGTATAGATAATAGAATTCGATTATCTCTTGAAATTGTAAAATCGATACGCAGAAAATTAGGGAATAAATTTATTATCATTTTTCGGGTGTCTTTACTTGATTTAGTCCCTCATGGAATGGCATATGAGGAGGTGATTTATTTTATTAATCAACTTGAAAAAATTGGTGTTGATATCATTAATACTGGTATTGGTTGGCATGAAGCCAGAATTCCAACAATTGCCACTATTGTACCCCGAGCGGCCTTTGCTTGGATCACCCAAAGAGTTAAACAAGACATTAACTTACCAATTATTGCCACAAATAGAATTAACACCGCTCATGATGCAAATGAAATTATTACTCAAAATAAAGCCGATATGATCTCTATGGCCAGACCATTTCTAGCTGATCCAAAAATCATATCGAAAATCAAAAATGATCAAACAGATGAGATTAATACCTGTATTGCCTGCAACCAAGCGTGCCTCGATCACGTCTTTGCAAATAAAACATCTTCCTGTCTGGTTAATCCAAAAGCTTGTCATGAAACAGAATTTACAAACACAGTAAGCACCACCGCTAAGAACCTTGCC
>JABJPQ010000519.1 GCA_018663815.1 Halobacteriovoraceae bacterium
CATTTTTTTCTTTTTTCATAAAAAACTATCTGGCCATAAAGATAACTTTATGGCCTTAGATTTAATTTTTTTATTTTTTTGCACGATCAATCATGACATTTAAAATATTAGATAAAGGCTGAGGTTTGTTAATTGCTTTTTCACAAGTTACGGCTCTTTTCTTACCTGTTTTTTTATTTGTCATATTACACTTTTGACCGGAATTGTACTTATATGCTTCATAGAAAACGTATCCTATGGATGAGTCAGATGCTTTTTTCCAGCTTACCGGAGGTGCTTTTGTCTTATCTTCCCACGTTTCTAAACCTGCTTGATCATCAAAGAGCCCTGTTTCTTTCCAATCTTTTGTTATGGCCCAAAAGAAATCCGGTTGATTATTTACGACTTCTTCATCATCTTCAGTTGGAAGCGGCCATGGCTCACCTTTGGTAACTGCTCTCCATTGCCCTCCAATGATATTGTAGTCAGCATCAAGCTCTAAATCGTACATCATAGCGTGATCTACATCGTCATCATCTTTTTCTGAGTCCTTAGTTTTCCTTTTTGGAGTCGCGTAATTGAGATAAGTAAACTCAGCCTCTACACCAACGATATATTTTGTTTTAGGGTTTCTCATTTTTCTAAATTGATCTTTCTCATCAGCTTCAACAATATTCGCGGCCATATTTGAGTAGTGATAATCCCCAGTATTTGGATTAAAATAGTTCATTTTATATTTGTACATCGGATGATTATCAACTGCTGGTCCAACTTTTCGTTCAACAACAAAACTTCGACCTTGTTTACCAATTAAGTTCACTAAACCTAGGTGCCAAGTAGCAGGGTGTACTCCTGCACAACGGTTTGTATGATCATAATTAAATGGGTCTGCTTTATGATCATAAGGTCTACCCCATTGATCTTTTTCCGCTTTAATATTACATCTCTTACCAACCATTAAAGTTCCACCGGATTTAACATCACCATTTGCATCTCTTTGCACAGCATTTTGAATAACAGAGTTAACCCAAAATAAAGCGGTCAGACCTTTAATATCTGCTGGATAAAATTCTAAATTTTTCCCATTTGGAAGCTCAAAACTAATTGCTTTTCTTGGTCTAGGAATATTTCCTGCGGCCGTGGACCAACCGTTACAAATTCCTTCCCATGCGGCCATAAGTTTACTTTGCTTACCAAGCTTCCAATCTGGAGCTTGCTCCTTGGCCATATCAACGGCCTCATAAAAGGCATCAGTAACATTGTCATATTTACCAATCTTTACTAGTGCCAATGCATTTTCAACTGATAAACTGCCTTGATGTTCATAATTATCTGCAAAAGCTTCATCAACAGTTTTAAACCATCCCCAGCTCACATATTTTTCAGCTAAGAGAAGTGCATCTTCATCTACAATCCTGAGGTCAGTAATAAAAGCATTTAGTTTTTTCGATCCCCAATCTTTCATATACTGTTGTAATTTTCGGGTTAAGCCAAAATTTTTATCACCAACAAGAATATCGTATTTTTCTGAAGGAGCGAGTCTCGATAACTCATGCTCTGTCATTTTATCAACATTTTTAAGTGTTTTTTTGAAACGCCTTTTAAGCCCTCTGTGATTGCTTTTCCAATCAATCCAACCTAAATCAACAAAATAGGAAAGACTATCACCTGTGTATGCATCAGCTAACGTGCCCTTTGCAAGTGGCCAGTATGATGAAGTCCAAGGCTTAACTTTTGTTCTGGCCTTGGATAGCTTTTGACGCATAATCTCATCAAAGTTTTTAATAAACTCTTTATCTTCTGAAATATGCTCTACATCTTTATAGATTTCACTAACTGGCTTTGGTACAAATGGATATACTTTTGGATACTTAGAAAATTTTTGAGCCATAACCGACTGAAAACTTAAACCTATAGTTAAGCCTAATAATACTTTTTTATGCAATTTCACAAAACCCCCCTGGATATTTTTGTGAAACATAGCACCAAAATTATTTTTTGGTTAAATTTTAACGCTTATTGTAATAATTACTACGTGGCGAGTCATTAAACTAGGAGTTTATAATAATTCGGTTAACTTGCCTAAACGTTCTATTAACACACTCTTGGAAATATTGATTTAAACGATATCTATCTCTTGATCCAATATTTGTATTTCTACATGCTTGCATGGGAGTGTTTAATTCGGTGGAAAATTTTTTAAAGTTATCATTAACACATGCAATATAACGAGGATTATGGCTTGCTCCAAAGGTATAACATCTATCAGTTTTGAGCTTTAACTTAAGTGCTAGCCTAGTAAAGTTTGTATTAACACAACTAATATATCGATCACTAACTTCGCTGCCAGTGGCGTCGTTACTGCAGTTATCAACCCATGAAAAAGCGAGGTTAGTATTTAACAAAATTATTAATAAAATGATTATCTTTCTCATGATAATATTATAGCTAACTTATAAGCAATACTAAAGTCAGAAACTAAATATGTCCCTAAATGACAATATTAAAAAATTGATGCTGACACCAACCCAATCTGTTAGGTAAACTTAGATGTATTGAGGATAAAAAATGAAGATATATCTTGTCGGTGGCGCAGTTAGAGACGAAATTTTGGGCTTAGCAGGTAACGATCGCGATTATGTCGTTGTAGGCAGTAATGAAAAAGAAATGCTCAGCCTTGGTTATATAAAAGTTGGAAAAGACTTCCCAGTCTTTCTTCATCCTCTAACAAAAGAAGAATACGCATTAGCAAGGATGGAAAAAAAAATTGGTAAAGGCTATCATGGATTTGAGTTTGATTGTATTAACGTAACATTAGAACAAGACCTAGCGAGAAGAGACCTAACAATCAATGCGATTGCAAAAGATTTAGACTCCAATACATTAATTGATCCATTTAACGGTATTAAAGATCTTGAGAATAAAGTTCTACGCCATACTTCACAGCACTTTAAAGAAGACCCATTACGAATATTAAGGATTGCGAGATTCTCAGCAAAGTTTCCTCAATTTAGTATACACAATGAAACAATACATTTGATTAAAGACATGATCCAAACAGGTGAGCTATCTTCATTGTCAGCACCTAGAGTATGGCAAGAGATAGAAAAATCCTTAGCTACATCTGAACCTGCTAATTTTTTTACCTTCCTGAGAAGCATAGATGCTTATAAATATATATTAACAGGCTTACAATCACTTGATGATAATCAATGGGAAATATCACTGGCAACATTAAAAAGAAGTTGCTCTCTAAGTTCAAATACTAATATTCGTTTTGCAAGTATGACATACCTAATTGAAGATATTAAACGAACTTGTAATCAACTAACATTGCCCAAAGACACAAAAAATCTTTGTCTAAAAGTCATTCAATTACATAAAAAAATTCACCTTGTAAAAAGAATAGAAACCAATGAAGTCCTTGAACTTGTAAAAGAAATGGGAGGGCTCAAAAAAACGAACGAGTTTAATAATATTTTAATTGTCTATCAATCGATTAATCATCTAGATGCAAAATATAACATTGAGTTACTTTTGAAAATTCAAAATGGTTTAAGTTCAATTGATAATAAAGCAACGCTTAAAGGTATAAAGTCTTCCGCTATAAAAAAAGCCATTCACTCAAAACAGCTTTCAGTAGTTAATGATATAATTAATAAAGAATAATTATGGTTAAAAAATAATACTCAATAATAAATTTTCCATCGGCACCATTATTTACAGCAGCACAGCTACCTTGATCGTTAGATATTCGAGACCTGCTATTTGTATGATTTTTGATTCCGTTACCATTAAGGGCAGCATTTGATTCGTTAATAAAAACTAAAGTCGACTACCTTTAATTGCATAACTATCTTTAGTAGATGTTACGAAAGAAGTGAGGAACGTTAAAAACATAAATAGTTTTTTCATAATTCTTTCCTTTCCTTCATTAAAACGTTTTTCATTACGCCAATGGACGTTATTTCCTTACCTTTTTCTCACATGTCGAAAAAGACACCTTTCTCAACTATACTTCTTTTAAATCTCCGAACACCTTGGTAGAGCCCGAGCTGATTCAACCATTAAAGATTGTGCTTTTGCTCTGGGCATCAAGGACCAACTTGAGTTATTTTCTCTTTTAATATTAACTTTTCCGTCATTTCTAATTAAAGTTGCAATACCTGTAGCTGGTCTTTCTATTCCTACATTTTGGATATAACCTCTTTGCGCTCTTGCCTCCAGCTCTACTACATAGCTCGCAACACCTTGATCATAAGTCACTGAGTAGCCTTTCTCCGTTAATTCTTTTTCAACTTTCGCAATGGCCTTAGCAGAGTCAGTGCCGACAATAATCTTACTTTCTAAAAATACTGAACAGTCAGATGCCATAATTGAGATTGAAGATAATAAAGTTAATCCAATCAATAATGTTTTCATATCAATTTCCTTTAGTTTATAGCTACTAGCCAAGTCGTTTTCGTGTGACCGTTGTTTTTTTAATCTTTGTTTTGATGACTATACACAAAAACAGCGCGTCGCACCACACGCAAAGAACAGGCATGCATTCTTATAGACTTTCAAAAAGAAAAAACTTGATAATCCTTACCTTACTGACTTCCAAGGCACTTGGGAAAGTTTTTTAAGCGGCTCCTTGTTGCCAAAGTGATATCAGTAAAACAAAACCAAGTTTGAATAACTTTTCCGACTCAACCTCACCTGGTTCTTCATGTACAGGGTTTCGATCAACAGCATTTGTTATATTTTTGACATACAAACCATTGTTATTACAATGACAGGACACAAGGACATTAAGCTTGCTGATCACTACTCCACTTTAAACGAAGATGATCAAAAGAAAGTGACCCAGAAGATAATAAAGCATACTAGAGTGCATCAAGTACAACCAAGTAACGAAAATGTCACACCCTTATTTGGCAAGAAGCACGGATTAGGCTAAAGAAGGCGAGGCCATGGAGTATCGCCAATCTTTTTCACAATGGCTCACGAACTGAGCGAGATTGAAAGAATATAAAAAATCCAAAACTCTGAATCTCCCACTCACCTCAAACTTTACTCTCTACCAAATCCCCTAGTTCTTGATCCTTAATATACCGCTAAAAATAAACATCTACTCGAGCTAATTTATGAAACCACAAAATGGACTATTAAAGTTTTTTAATCTCTTGTATCTAATGTTACGGGTAGCTGCGACTCTCCTTTTCAAACAACTATGTGCACACTTCCATTTTTATAACGGGGCAAAACATTCTTCTTTTAATTTCTTTTAAAATATTCAATTTTAGTCCATAATTATTACTATGGAACAAGAAAAAGTAAAAAAGAAAATCAAAAGAAAAGTTGTCGTTGATTTAGAATTTCAAATGTCTCTAATAAGCTCATTTTTTAAAATCTACCTACTATCAGCAGTCGGTTTTTTTCTTATTGTTAGCCTTCTCCTAGGCAAGATAACAATGTTTGCTAAAGAGAATAATTACACAGAGGTTCTAACTTATCTCCAAGGAATAGAAAGCTATTTTTTATGGCTATTTTTTGGCGTTTTTATTATATCGACGATTATAACCTATTACTATGGGTTTCGAATCACTCTAAAAGTATGTGGTCCAATATATGCGGCTAAACTCTTCCTTAGAAAAATTATTGATGGTGAAGAATACGATAAGTTTACATTAAGAAAAGATGATTACTTTCTCGATCTTAAAGATAATCTGAATGAAGCAATTGAAAAAATAAA
>JABJPQ010000038.1 GCA_018663815.1 Halobacteriovoraceae bacterium
GAGCAATACTATTCCTAATGATAGTGCTGTCCATGCATATAGATATTTTTTTCCATAAAAATGAGTGACGTCTTTTCGCAATGTCATTTTTATTCCAAAGCCAATTGTAATTAATGACAATAGTATTGCTCCAATTGCATTGGCTGGACTTTGAGTTATAAATGTAATAGCAAAAAAAAGAAGAGATGCTCTTTGAATTATTTTTTTTAATTTATAAAACTTTTTTGGTTTTCTACCAATATTAAAAAGAAATTGTGCTGAGAAGTAACATGCAAGAAATTCAGAGGCAACAACACTAAAGTAAACTGGATTATCAATGAAAAATATTTTTGTTTTATAATAATTTACAACCGAGCCAAAAAATAATGGTAATAAAGCCAGGCCATGTAGTGAAAATATAATTAAAGCGTAGTCTCTCAATAGAGAGGATTTTCTGCGATATGCTAAAACACTACAGACGGAAAAGAGAAATGAAATGATGACGAGGTAAAATAATATAGCTAGCGAGTCAAATTGTAACTCAGTTAGGAATAAATGCTTTTCATGCTTCTCTAGTGTGGTGTCAATAATTAGGTTAGACTTTCCTTTGAGGTAAATAAAATGTGTACCAGCCGGTATCTCAAATGCATAGAATGGAAAGATTCTAATAGGAGAGATTTTTTTGCTTTGGGTGTGTAGCTCAACTTCTTCATATAGAGTATTTTTAATACTGAGATAGAAATTTGATTCACTTTTTGAAAAGCTATATTTAATCCAAAAAGGATCTGAATTGTAGCCCAGGTTTTTTATTTTATTTTTAGAATTAGTGTTAAGCTTTAGGATCGCCTGTGATTTATTAAAATCTCCAAATACTATCGAGCGAGGAAGTATATCTTTTCCAAAAGCAGCAGCTTTAAATATAAAAAATATCAATATGACTAATATTTTGACAGTGTTCAAAATTTAGACCTTCCTCATTTTGTGTAAATTCTCTTTCCGCCTTATTTTATCGGTCAAAATAAATATTTCTTAATATTAAGATGGCTTTGTGCTTGGCATTGTTATTGCGAGATAACGTTAAACTCATGACGAAAGGGATTAAGATGGATGCTACAAAAATTCAAGAAAGTAATATACTAGAGATTGCAAGTTTAGATCAGAAAGTGATTCTTGGCATCAATAAGGTTGAAAAGTATGCTCCACAAAAAACAAGCCTGCTTAGAAAGTCTATCATTTTGTTTCTAATGCTTACTATGAGTAACCCTTTAACCCTCGCTGTTCTTGGCTTACTTAATCGGTTATTATTTAATCCAATTAGTTCGGTGTTCGTTTGCTATCCGGCCACAAAAAAATATCAAGAAAACTATTGCTTTAATTTTATGCTTCCTTTTATTAAGCATTATCCAGTAATTCTTGGAGCATTTTATCAAGGAGGACGAATAGGGTTGATTACAGCAATTTCGTCTGTTGAATCAGATTTTCAATCTAAAGACTTTTTTAATAAGTTCTCTCGATGGACTAATCTTCTCAAAAAACTACTAGGGGTATCTTCGATGACTTACTCTGGGATTCTTCCTTCTGCCATGAAAAAAGCAGAGATAATGTCTAAAGATGAACTTCAAGAAAGAAGTCGCCTGGTGGGAGATGTTGTCATTGATGCAGAAAAAGAAATTCGGCAGCGTTTAAATTATGCACCTAATTGTCCAGTAATTATATTAGGAGGTAAAGGGAATGTAGGCCGTGAGGTCGCTAGTAAATTTCTTACTTATGGACGGGATATCTATATTTTTGATCTTGGAGATCAGTTGCCACAAGAGCTTCGTAATCGACAAGTTATTTTGATTGATATTGCTCGTAAAGGTGTTTTAGAAAAATATATACATGAGTTTTGGGAGGGGATGGCCATTGTTAACGAAACTTACCCTGAGCCGTCTCGTGATGTATCTCGGCAGTTAAAAGAGATGAATATTCCTCTTTTTCATGTTGCTGGGGTTAAAGCTGTTGCTATTCCAAAGTTTCCACATGCCTATGCTGGTGGAATTCCTTGTTGTGCAATGAACCCCGCTAAAAAAGTAAGAGCGCTTGTTAGAGAACTTAATTAATGATTATTTCTATATTTAATAAAGTGACTCTTTAAGGGTGATTATTATGATTACTGAATAAGTTTTCTTCAATCTTTTAGCCATTCTCATTGTTTTTTAAGTCTCTATCTAAGCTGATGCCAGTAAGTGCTGACAACCGCTAAGTGAACTAAGTTGACGCGTAAATTTCCCCAAGCGACCCATTATATTCAAGTTCTTTAACGTTGTAACCAAGCTCTTTTAGAAAGTCGATACAGTTTTGATGAATATTTTCTTTAAAGCAATCATGAGTTTCAACAAACAGTTCAGGTTTATTTTTTGAAAGTAAGTTTTTTGCACCTCTTAATACCTCAAGCTCTGCACCTTCAACATCAATCTTTATAAGCTGCGGTGGTGCGATAATATTTGTATCAATAAGAATATCAATTGAAACCGTTTCAATTTCTAATCCACCAGTTTTCGAAATCCTTCTGGCAACGGGATCTCCGTCATCAAGAAAGTGCACCGTTCCTACTTTATCGGACACTGCTACCTCGTGAATTGTCACGTTGTTAATATGGTTAATTTCTAAATGTTTTTTTAGAAAATTAATATTTCGTGGGCTTGGTTCAAAAGCGTGAACAGTTCCATTCTTTCCAACACCAACTGACGACATAAGAGAGTAGTAACCAACGTTTGCACCGATATCATAGACAACGTTATTTGCACGTAGGCACTTTTCAAAAATAACTCTTTTCTCTTTTTCAGCGGTACCTAACCAGCAACCATGGGGGCCAGATCCAATAATCCATTTCATACCTCTTAATGATTTCTGAACAAATGGAATACTACTACCTTTTGGTAATAGTTTGAACGGGAGTCGAATTACCTTACCTAAAATTTGATCACTTCCAAGCATTAAGATGTCCTGATTTTATAAGTTAATAGTTTTTACAGGTAGATTAAAATAGATTTAGAATTTAGGCAAAATAAAAAGACCATCAAGAGGTCATTTCTTTTTTCGAAAATAGTGGGGGGGATTTGAGTCATCCGGGGGAGTTCGTGTTTTCCATAATTATGTATACCTAGTCCCGTCTAACAGACCAAGAATATCCAGAGTCATTTGACTGTGGTTCAATGCTTAGACTTGAGTCTTGTGGTAGCACTGATCTTTGTTTTATATTCAGTTTAACTAAATATCCTTGCCAGCTCCCATCACCCATAGATGTTGTTCCTGCAAAATTAGCTTGTGTTAGTTTGATTACAGCGCCACTGGACTTTAATATAAAGTTAAATCCAGCATTATTTATAAACTCCGCTAGTTGTTCTTTACCTAGGCTATCAATCCATTCTTTAATTATTATTATAAAATCAAAGTCTAGGGTCGTATTTGCATATGGAGAATCTTTCTTTGTCATTAGCTGTGTTATTGTAACCTTTTTAAGACCCTTTCCTGTGCTTATTGGAGAGTTTACAACAACAGGAGTACTTACAACAACAGTATTTTCTCCACGTAATATTTCTTTAACACCAAAATATTTTGCAGCCTCTTGCATATACAAGTCTACTTTAGGATTCAAAAATGAAGCAGGGGTTTCATTTATAATAATATTTGGGGTACTTCCTTGATTCTCAAGTAATTTACCATTTGCACCCCAGTTTGAAAAAATCGAATAATTAACAACTAAATTACTGTTATTAAGACGAATAACTCGACCACTGCCACTACCTCCGTTAGAAGGTACGCCAATGGTTTGTATTTTTTCATTTGAGATTAGTTTCGTTGCAGCAACAAATTGATCATTGGAGCTAAACGTATTTTCATCATATAGTAAGACAAGTTTTCCTTTAAAACCACCAGACTCAGCTTTAGTTGAATGAAAACAATACAAAAAATCCCCGTATGAGTCATTTGAAAATTGATCCATAAAGTCTAGTGGATTTGCAGTATTATACTTTTTGATTGTTATTTTTTGTTCTGATGTCGCATTTTTAAACGAGATACATTCTGGGAAATAATTTAACGTTTTCCCCCTGAATTTTAGAACACCTATTATTTTTGGCTTTAAATTTTCATTTATTAGCCAAGTCAGTAGGTTCTTCCAAAGTGGTGAGCCTCCCGTATTAAAGCGAAGGTCTAGCACCAGCTTTTCTATTTTTTCTTCTTCAATTTTGAGCATCACTTGTTGCAGGTAGTTTTGCATCGTACTTGTATGCTCTGGAGTTATTCCCCATGTTGGTACTTTTAATACTGCGATATTTTGAGGTGAGATATTAAAATCAAAGCCGTAATACTCAGATGGTATATTTGAATAATAATTTCGCTTGGCTTTTAACTTACTCGTAAGGGGACTATAACCTATAGACTTAACTTCGGGCTTACTTGAGTTAATACTTTCATAAGTAACACATTGTTCTTTTTTACTTAAAAGAGAGTAGAAGCAGACTCTCAATTTTTCAGAAGTATTGAATGGTAGAGTTTTTTAAAACTCACTAAGATAATTTAGAATGTGGGCACCATCAGGGCTTTGGTTACCAATTAGCTCAGCAAAACGATTTTTTTGATAATATTGGTTTGAGTGATTCGCAAATGGAAACAAATTATAGACTTGATCTATAGGTATATCATTGATGCTTTTTAAGACATATTGGTTGGAGACAAATTGCTCAAGAGATAAACCAATGTCACGGAGGACCATTTGGTTAGCATTATAAACTAAATAATTTCCAGCAACGTATCTCACATTTAAATTAAGACCTGTGATTGAGCGATCTCTTACATGAGCAGAGTAGGTATAGGTATGATCATCATTTAGTGATGATATTAAGTCATTCATCAGAAGACCGAAATTTGTCGCAGAAATCGTTTCTAACTCATAGTTATCTACAATCTTTATAAATTGTTTACATTTATTTTTCCAAGAGAAGTTGAATCGACTTTCTTTGTAATCAAGATATACATAATTCTCTTTTATAATATGACATAGCTGATTGATGTCTTCTCGTACTTCTTTTTTACTCAAATTTCGATCGGATAAGTTATCACTAGCAAATAATGAAAAACTAAATAGTAACAACATCAAAGGTATTATTTTAAAAACAAAAGTATAGATTTTCATTATTGTTTTGCCCTGTCGTATCGATTTAGATGTTGCAAGACAATTTAGCGCTAACTATTTGTGATTGCAGGGAATAACGGATAAAATGTAAAATTTATCTGATTGTTGATCTAGAACCCTTAATTAATTTGTATAAGGAGTGATTTAATAACTTGATTAAAATAATTAGAGTATCCATTTTTTAAATCAATTTTTGATTCACTTAGAAAAATATCAGGGTTAGCACCATTATTTTCAATCGTGGCTCCGTGAGGTCTATAAATTAATGACCTTGTTAAATGAACAGATATTTTTGAGTTCTTTAATTCTAAGTGTGGATCATTCCATAAATGGCCACCAGCACCCATCGTTTTCATTCCGGCAAGGGTTGCTCTGCCATATGACTTTAGAAGGGCAGGGAAAACATCCCCCCCTGATCCTGACATTTCATTAATTGTAATGACAATTGGTTTCGTATAGTGATTTGTTTCTGGTTCAATTAAATCATCACCTTTAAGAAGTAATTTATGTTCAAAAAAACCTCTAAATGGAATCTTTTGTGTTGAGAATTGATTGTTATTATACGCAACTTTAATGCCATGAATTATGCTTGTAAACCTCAGATATGCAGGAGTATTAGTCTGAAATTCAGAAACGTAGTTTTGCATACCATTAATTTGATCCTTGCTGGCCCTAAATTCAAAGGATGGAGCCTCAAAGGGTTTATCCATTAGAAGAGCTATAATTTTAAGTAAGTAAACGATAGAACCACCACAATTGAAATCTTGATCTATGATAAGACCTACTGTCTCTTTTTCAAATTTCTCGAGTGTTGATTTATAATGATTAAACCACTCAACCAAAAGATCATTTCCTGTTGCATTATCTGCTGGGAAATAGTGCGGAATTCTGATTAATCCAATTTTACCTTTTTTTGTTTGAAAGGAATAAGCTGTAAACGGTACATCTTTGACAATGTCGGCCCCCTTTGGAACTTTAAATCTACTTTGGGGTGAGCAATGATGAGATATTAAACCTTGTCGTTTTTTTTGACTAATTTTCCATGGTAATTTTATTTGAACGAGACTGCCATTTTCTTTTTTAAAAGTGAGGATTGCATTTTGAGAAGTTGGAAGAGGAGCTAGATCACCTCTATAGCTTAATGTCCACGTGGCCATTCTTCGTTTTGTATTTTTATTGGA
>JABJPQ010000346.1 GCA_018663815.1 Halobacteriovoraceae bacterium
ATTCGTGGCATATGAACGTCCAAAGTAACTACATCTACATGATTTTTAGAAATAAATTCTTTTGCTAAAATGGGATCAACTACTTCACCAACGACCTGAAGGTTCAACTCGTTATTTATCATATCTTTTAAAACTCTTCTAATTGTTGGTGAGTCGTCTACTATTAACACTTTTATTTTTTCTTTTTCCATACTTTTTTTTATCTTATTTTTGCCGTTTTCTTTAGATGAAGCTCCATGAAGTCTATTTGAGTGAACTTTATCAACATAGTTCTTAATTTGATAAATAGAATTTCCAACTTGAGAGAAGGGGGTATTAAACTCTCTAATACTTTCTGAATGCCCTAAGAAAAAATGGCCACCAGGAGTCAATAAATTTTTAATACTACGACATATCTTTTCAATATTATCCTTGTTGAAATATATAAATGTGTTTCGAATAAGAATAACATTACATTTTTCAGTGATTTTATAGGTTTCACTCATGAGATTATTATCTGTAAAAGAACATAAATCCTTAACATAATCTTTTACCTTACAATAGTCAGATAATTCGTCTTGGCCGATATCAAAGTATGTACTTTGTAATTGTTGACTTAATTTTTTAATATCGTCTCTTAGATAAATACCATTTTTGGCAGTCTCGATTGAAGCATGGTCAACATCGCTTCCAATAAATTTGATTCTTTTTAATTCATACATGTTAATACTATTTTCTCTACAGTATTCAATAAAAGATATCGCCAAGCTATATACTTCTTCTCCTGTCGAGCAGGCTGCTGACCAAATTCGAATGTCGCCATTTTTCACAAGTTGAGGAAAAACTGATTCAAAAAGGTAATTAAAATGATCCTCTTCCCTAAAAAAGTTTGTTGTATGTGTAGTAAGCACAGATACAACCTTATGTACTTCACTCTCTCGATGTTCGTCAAAGTAATCTAGATACTGATCAATAGAATGAAGCTTTAGATCTCTGCACCTGCGCATGATTCTTGTATTGATCATTTGTTTTTTTTGTGAGTTTAGTTTAATTCCAGAGATTTGTTGTACGATGCATGCGACTTTGTGAAGTGGATGCTTTAATACATCTTCGATGTTTTTCATTAAAGCGACGAGATCATTTTCGACTAAAGGGTTTTGTAAAAAGAAAGTGACTCCCTTTTTAAGTTCGGTCACTTTTTGATTATGTGAAATACCACTTACAATTAACACCCAATTAGTATGGTGTTTCTTAATTTTAGAAAACTCTCTAATTAACGTTGAGGTTGTTTTCTGTCCAAATTGTTTTTTTACAATAACAACATCATAAGATTTTTCTGACCAAAGACGCTTTGCTACAGCGTGCTCGTGGGCGATATCAACTCTTCGGTTATTACTTTTAAGTTGTTCTGTAAAAGTAATAGTAGACTCATTATGATCAATTAATAAGAGAATTTTCATATCAATGTCCATAAATCTATAGTTAGATCACTTTGTCCAGCGTGAATCATTTACTGAAACCTTATTAAGATTTGGATCATTTTCCTTAGAGAAATTCAAATCAACAACATTGTTACTTTCATTAACATTCCCAGGAGACGCCTCTGTTTCGATCGTTGGAACATTTAAAGAGTCTGTCTCTTGATGACTTGAGCTTCCAAGAATGATTTTTTTCAAATCAACCACGGATGCTTGAAGATCATTCGCATTAATTTCTAAGTCTGAGGATTTTTGTGCTAATACATCAGAGTTATTACTATTTTGTTGAGTTATTCCTTCCATTTCATTCATTGCAATATTTGTTTGCTTAACTCCCGCTTCTTGCTCTTTAGAGGCCGAGTTAATCATTTGAATTGAATTAACAATTTTGTTTAAACTCGTACTCATTGACTCGAAAGCGACCTGACAATTTTGAGAGATCTCTTTACCGTCTGAAACTTTCTTTTGGGTTGTTTTTACTATTTCATCAACTTCATTAGTTGAGTTTTCAAGCAATGTTCTTATTTCTTCAGCCGCCTTTCCAGACATGGAAGCTAAGTTCCCAACCTCTTCCGCAACAACAGCAAACCCTTTTCCATGAGAACCAGCTCTGGCAGCTTCAATTGATGCATTAAATGAAAGTAATCTTGTTTCTGAAACAATATCGTTTATAACCTGAGTTTTTTGCTTTATCTCATTTATCGCTTTTACGATTGATTCCAATTTCTCATTTGAATCTTGTATTTCATCCATCGCCGTTAGCATTTTTAATATTACTTCTCTTCCACGCTCTGCCTCTTGCTGGCTTTCTTCCGAAAAAGTTAAACCTTCTCCTGCATTGTTTGAGGTTTGAGTTAGCATTGCTGCCATTTCTTCCATACTTGACACTGTTTCTTCGATTGCTGAAGACTGTTGTGTTGTTGACTGCGCCAAATTTTGGCTGGAAGAAGAAATTTGTTTTGATATAGAATCAACGTATGTTCGGCGTGAGTCACCCTCTATCCTCTTAATGTAATTCCAATTATTCTTTTGTTATCAAGGAGATCTTATGACAAGAGATGAGTTTATAGAAT
>JABJPQ010000418.1 GCA_018663815.1 Halobacteriovoraceae bacterium
AGCTTCTCACTTTTTTTCCAATCGCCCCCTTTGAAATCTTAATTCGCTCCGCTCATCAAGATTTCAAAGGTTTATATTAAAATAAAATCTCAGGTTCCAACTTTCCTAACATAGGGGGTTCTCTTCTAAATGCAAAATTTCCAACACACGCGCTCAAAACTCTAGGTGGACGACCTATTATTGATTTAAGCATTTCTAATATAAATATAAAAGGTCTCTGGGATACAGGAGCAGGTTTAACAACAGCTGATCAGAAATACATATCTCAGAATCCTGGTCTTTTTACATTTATTAAGAAGATTGATAATGGCACAGATGGTACTGGAAATTTGGTTTATATGAAGCTCTATAGTCTTAGCAAATTAAGAATAGCTGATACCATATTTCATAATGTGCATGTTCTAGGAATAGATTTTTCGCCTATAATAGAACAGGGCTTTCCAAAAGATATTAAGTTTATTGCTGGCTATAATATAATTACCAAGAAAAACTGGTACTTTGATTATATTAACAAACTTTGGGCCGTTGATGACATTTAGTCTGGTTGATAGAATTAATAAAAACCATTCCTTTGTGTTTACCTGATCGTTTAAGTATTGCCGATAATATATATAATGCTTTATTTTTTTATATTTGATAAAATATACTGAAAGAAGGTTTTATGAATATTATATCTTTTGTAAAAGATGAAAGTGTAAACCTCAAGATTAATGAGGTTGTTACTTCTAAACTCGATATAGGTATCGTTACAGTTCGTTTCGTTGAAGACTGTCTCGGATTATTTGAAATTTTAGATGATATAGCTGCCATTATATTTGATGAACACTTTAGCGAAGCCGTAATTGAAATGGTCAAAAGCAATGAGTTGGGTGTGGATTTATTGTATATCGGCACCGAAACATTATCTGATGGTGAATTTAATTTACACTGCTTTAAGGATGTAGAAAGCATACTCCCTTTTATAAGTAATAATATCAGTCACCCTAAGTCACGTTTTAATGTTATAGATGACAAAGAGTTGTATTATCCAATAATCAGCTCTACTTTAATCAAGATGGCGAAAACACCCGTCGATATTTATATGAGATTAAAAAAGGATGACTATTTTCATTATATTAAATTTATAAATAAAGGTGATGAATTGGAGCAAGGCCAAATTGAAAAGCTCGAGTCAATCCCCCGTGTTTTTGTAAAGCGTGGAGATAAAGCCGCTTTCTTTGATGATATGAATAAAGTGTTGCTAGCATTACTTCGCAAAACATCTAACCCAAAAACGGCTCAAACGGAAAATGACGTTCGCTTAGAAATTTTCAATCAATTAATTTCTATTGGCTTAAGCGAGAAGTCTACTGAGATTGCGACTGCTACTATTGAAAATGTTACAGAGTCCTTAAGCAAAGGGCTTTTAAAGGAGATTAAATCTGTTTATTCATCTGATGCTCCTGACAATTATAGAAAAAGTTTTTTAGCATCAATTTTATGTGTCAGCATTGCAAAGAAATTGAGTTGGGTAACACCTAGTAATGTGGAAGCTCTCGTTTTAGTGAGCTTTTTTAACGACCGTCTTCTAACAAGAGATAGTATGCACTTTGTTGAGCCTGGCAATAGTCTGGACATCTCTGATTATACAATTGATGAAAAAGAGCTTTTTCTTAATCACGCTAGGCTTACAGCTGATTGGATGGCCAAGCAAAAATCTATGCCACCTGAGGCAGAAAGAATAGTCCGTCAACACCATGGTTCAGTTAATGGAGTTGGCTTAGAAACCAATTTAAGTGCACAGATAACTAAATTAACCATGCTCTTTATTGTCGCTGAAGAATTTGCCATGGAGATTCTTGTTAATCATGATCAAAAATTGAATGTCAAAACCTGTTTAAAAAATATGAACGCCCGTTATAATAACCATAATGTGAAACAAATTATTGAAGCTTTGTTTTTAGCACTGAAAAATTAGATCAGGGCAAAATAACAATTGTACAATATCTGCCTCTTTGAGAATACTTATATTGCGCATATAATTTATGTATGGGTATTAAGCAAATTCTATTATTAGTCTTAATTGTGATTATGTCGTTCCTTTTTGGAACAATTGGTTTTCATTTAATTGAAAACTGGTCATTGTTTGACTCATTCTACATGACAATGATTACTCTTACGACAGTTGGCTTTGGTGAAGTCCATGCGCTTAGTCAAGCAGGGAAGGTTTTTACGGTTTTTCTTATTTTTATAGGTTTGGGAATCGTTAGTTTTTCGATTACGACAATGATGAGCTATATGCTTAATTTTGATTTTAAA
>JABJPQ010000590.1 GCA_018663815.1 Halobacteriovoraceae bacterium
GTTAGACAGCAAAAGGTAATTTCTAAAGTCCGGAGATTATCTAATAAAGGTTGGTCCTACAGAAAAATTGCGAAACACCTAAACTCAAGCAAAATTCTCAGCCCGTCTCGGAAGGGCCTCTGGTATGGATTGACCGTTAAGCGACTGACTAAAGATTAAACTTAAATCTCGGGCAAAAATGTATTTAATGATGATTTAATATTTTTCTTTAAATCTACAAACTGAGTATCTTGTGATTTCAAGGCCTTGCAAACCAAGTCAAAATATCTACTATGTGTAACACCAAAACTTTCCTTAACAAGCTTATAATATGATTTTCCAGGAAACACTTGTAAAATTATATCCCACTTCGTCTTCTCAAGTGCCTCGGTGAGTAATTTCGATTCCACATCAAAAGATGTCTCCGCTTGTAAAGCTTTAGGGATATTATTTATTTTTTCTACAAAATTAGCCTTCACAATCTCCAATTCTTGGTCGCAGGAAATCCCATGTAAAGTTGAATAAAGTTTCCATTCAGCTGAGGACTTGCTTCTCTCCAAGGCCCTTTTATTCAAGGTATTTTTTAAGACCTCAATTGATTTATTCTTTAGGCTTTCAACCTTATCATTAGGATTATCAATGCCTAAATATAAAGCCACTCCCCTTAAAACCCCATCTACAAGTAGCAGGTTCTCAATTTCAGAAATTGGCAAAACATGAATACTTGAATCACTTAAAAAATCAAGCTCTTCATTAGATCGATCATCTCTGTCAATAATTCCAATAGCTGACATGCCAGAGATCAACCCACCATTGTTGATCGCATCAACACATGCCTGCACTCGCTTACAATTACCAACAGGGACAACATTAATATTATTTTCAACAAACCAAGCTTTATAAAACCTTTCATCATAACTGCCACTCGTACCTTCGCAGAAAACTATCTTTTCAACATCAACGCCTGTGGTTACAGCACCCAATAGAAGGTGTACCAGATCTGGAGGGAATCCTGACTCGCTCTCCAGGAGCTGTGCCTCTATTCCCGGTCTTAAAATGACGTACGTTGATGGCCTCCTCGATTCTGCAAAATTAAGATCATGTGTTATATAAACAAACCGTATATCTGATCGAATTTCTTGGAGGACATCCCACAACTCTTTAGCCAAGCCACTATGTAAATGAATTTCCGGTTCGTCTACCACGATGATCCCTGCTGCC
The DNA here is from genome assembly GCA_018663815.1 of Halobacteriovoraceae bacterium. Classification (GTDB taxonomy): domain Bacteria; phylum Bdellovibrionota; class Bacteriovoracia; order Bacteriovoracales; family Bacteriovoracaceae. Next base: position 1,201 of record JABJPQ010000590.1, read on the forward strand.
GCATCAAGAACTCTTGCAATCATATAAAAAGATACTAGCTCACCATCACTAAGATCCTTCGCTGAGTATTTCACCTCTGATGTAGAGTGAAGCTGTGATCGAATAGTAAGTCCATTCTCCTCTATGGAGATTAGTCTCTTGGGAAAAACATCTTTCCAAATTTCTTTAATTCTTGAAAAAGTTGTCTCCGGAGGAATTAGTCCACCTTTAGGGTTGGCCCTCTGTGCATCAGTAAACCTCATTGCTGCCGTGGACTCTTCTGCAAATAATTTAAATAGAAGTTGCGTAAATTCTGTTGAATATTGATTTAACGAAGTTCTATATCGTGACTTCTGTTTTTGATACTGTTGCTTCACCTGATCTTCAGTTTGAAAAGCCAACTGGTCTGGCGGGAGAACATTCCTCTTAGCTGAAATTCTTTCTGAATTGGGATTTTGTGACACAATTTCTGCACCAAGTTTTGATTTACCACATCCATTTGGGCCAACAACAACAATTGGATTAACCCCCTCATGAACACTTCCTAGAAGTTTTATAGGTATTATTTTATCTTCAATCATATCATTCCCTAGAATAGCTTTTTACCGATCTTCTATTTTAAATCATCGCCTGTATTTAAGTTGTTAGCCACTGACTGTAGTGGCTCAGTTAATTTCACTTCTGAACCATCGCTAAAAGTTATTTTAGTCTTATAACTATCTTCTGCAATTGAACTAACAGAGACGACAGCCCCAGTAAAAATATAAAAATCATTAGATCCTGACATTTTAACCTTTATCAATCTTGATTGCATAAGCTTCCTCCCTCTTTGTTAAAGGAAAAACTATATCTCCTCAATTACCCCATGTTAAGGAAAAACTTAAATTACCCCCATTTACCTAACCCCTTCTCCTAGGCTTTCTGTGCTTTATTCACACCAACTCTTCAAGTGATCGGCCCTCACTGAGGAGAGAATACTAAGGGCACAAACAACCTTTAAGGAGGTAAGCAATGAATGAAGAAAGAAGTAAATTTATCAAAAGAATTGGAGATACTGCTACGGCACAGCCCTCTAAAAACTTTACCCTTACAGAAGGGGATCGGTGTCTTATCGAAGGGATTATCATTTCTAAGGCATATCCAATAGTTGAAAGCCTAGAGCCTGGATATGATAGGAGTCTATTCAAATTCGATGACAGTTTCCTTAAGGATATTAAGAAAGGTCTCGAGGTCATAGAGTTTAATGGCAAGCCTATGAAAATTGAAGCGGCGAAACGATTAGCCACAACACTTGTTAAGGAAATTGAGTGGCTCATCCGACATTCTGATACATATAAACATTTTCATGAGCAGAAACAGGGCTTCAGCGAACATTTCTCTGATTAGAGTTAATTTCGACATATGTCGAACAATTTAGGTGGGGTGCATTTGTGCCCCACCATTTAGGACTTACTATATGGAAACGGATGAACAAACTATCAATTTCAATATCAAAACTATTCCTCTAAACAAAATACAGGTCAGTCACCTTCTTATTCCTGAAATTTGTAAAATCAAAACTTACCTAGAGCCAAATAAGGAACGTATTAACAATTACCTTTCTGTGTTAGATTCCATGACATTTCATACTGGTGGAGGATTAGCATCAAAACCTCTCATACAGCGTCCTGTAGTTTGGACAAAGAGTGAATCTGAGATTTTTTTGTTAAATGATCTCGAATACGCAGAAGCCTTAAAGAAAATATACTCCCTGACTCCTTCACAACCAGTTGAATGTGTAGCTTTAGAAACTAAATCCTTTGAAGGGGTAAAATCACTAGCTCTAAAATTGAGGTTACTAACCGGTCTTGGTGATAGCTACTATTCAAGATTATATACAATTCAACTCTTGATTGCCTCTGGTTGTGGCTATCAAAAAATTCGAAAGATGTTTGGAATTAAGAAAATGCGTTCTAGTGAAGGAAAACAGCTCGAGAGAGATTATAAATTGGCTAAACACCCAACGATGGTTAACAAAGTTATCGGTGCTCCAGATGAATTAAAAAGCTACCACAAAGAATTGGATGAAATGCTGGGAACCTCTAAGGTGCAAAATAAACCTCAATACCCTCGGCCAAAATTAGCTACTCTTAAATACAGCCAAGCTTTAAATTTACTAAATATTTTAAATGACAGTGAAGATTGCATAGAGCGATTTTCAGAAGAATATGATAAATATATCGACCAACTTAAGCTGTATAGATACCCTGATGAAGACTCAAAAAATGTTTATTCTTGGAAAAGATATAATCCCGAAAAAGTAAAGATGATAGCTGCAAAAATTGCACGGGGTGAAGACAAGCTTATCGACCAGCAGGAGCTGAGAGATTATTCCTGGCGGGTAAAATACAATGAAGATACTTTAGATTATAGTATTCCTGAAACGACACTCAATCTGAGAGATAAAGAGCCTTGTAATATTAAGAAAGTTTTTGAGGTCGCCTATGTTACAGGAGTAATGCATTATACTTTGCAAAGCTATTTAAAAAGAATTTGCCCTGCGGAACATGGTGCTCTTGTGAGAACCTATAGTTCAGGAATTGAACCAGCCCCAGAATCTAAATCAAATATCCCAGACCTTAATAACTCTCAATACATTGATTCAGTGAGAGCATATAAATGGCTTAAATATAGTAATTTTGAACGACTCCTAAAATCTCTGAGCCTAAAAGCACACGACTTCGGATTTGTTCGGTCAACATCTGACTGTGAAACGACATACACAAGGGCACACGATCAATTTGAAAAATATTACAAAGACAAATTTTGTAAAGACATAGAAAGCTATCGTAGTGAAAACCCAATGAAGAAACCCAGATTAGAAATTTATTCAGAAATTCGCATATATTTAGCTAAGAAAGCTGCCTCCAAAGAAACTGTTTCATTTCCCAATTTTATTACCGAAATGTTTTCAGAGGTGTTCAATAAAGTTGATACTATTCAAAAAAATAAAGAGGAGCGAGTAAAAATTGCTCTCAGAAAAGAAAAACAAATTTATAGCCATACCTGGGGTGAAATAAAGGCAGCTCTTAATAATGGTAGAGAAAGAAATGGAAATTTAACAATCAAAAAAGAAATTATTTCGGAGGAACGGTTATTAAGAGCTGCCAGAGAATTATATCTACCTGATGAAAATAGAATTTTCGAAAAAGTAAATAAATTAGCAAAATCTATCGAACCCTTAATCCAAGATAATAATTATCAAAACTCAACAGATAAGAAAGAAAAATTTGATCTTAAAGAATTGGTTAGTAAATATCGAGAGTATTTAGATGATTGATGTAAATGTGTTCTTTAAAAACCCTCCTCTATTATTAGCTATTGACCTTGAAACTTCCGGTCTGACAATCGATTCAGAAATAATTACTGCCTCAATCTCTTGGGTTGATCCAAAGCTAAACGAGACCATTAGACAATACTTCGCTGATTCAAATCTCGGAGGAAAAGAGGATGTTTTTCAACTTCTTTCAAGTAATGTAAACTCCCAAAGTTTTTGTCTTGACCCATTCGATCCAACCACAGAAAAGGCTAACAGAAACTTTCGTGATGTTTTAGATAGGTCGCTATTCAACCCTGAGTTCAATGGCACAATTATTTTTCATAACATGAATTTTGATTACAAATTTCTGCACAGATATTTTAAAGACGGGGCACAATTTTCTTCAAAAAATCTCTGTAAAATGTCTGACACTCTGGCACTATCTCGTATACATAGAAACAATAAGCACGTTGCACACATAAACCCTGAAAATAATTATTGCCACTCTCTAAAATATTTAGCCAAGGAAATGCTTGGCCAAGATCACTCTTCTTTTGAGACAACTACAGAGGGGTTGAATATAAGGCTTATCGATCGAGATCTGCTTTTAAAATATAATGAACTGGATACAGAAATTACCTTGCGATTA